>JAVVPH010000056.1:0-9534 GCA_036655835.1 Oscillibacter sp. | reverse complement strand
ATTATTGGGCCTGGAAGAAAAATAAAGGAACCTCTGATTCAATCCGTCCCGTGGAGCGGGATTGATGCAGAGGTTCCTAAAGTAAACCGCCATCCTGATTTTTCAGGATGGCGGTTTTTCATTGCTTGAGTTGACATAACACATTCTCCCCGAACTGTGCCAGCGTCGTTTCTATGCCGGGCAGGGCCATGGCCGCGCCGGCATCGTTGGCGGTTTCCAGCAGACAAAAGTGGGGCGGCAGCCAAAAACCCTTGTTCATATTCAGGGCGGACACCAACTGCGCCGCCACGATATCCCCGCCGGAATAGCCGGACACCACCAGGGCGAAAAGGGCCTTGCCGCTGAAATCCGTGGTGCGGTACAGCGCCGTCAGGCGGTTGATACAGGCTGTCAAATTGGCGGAGAGGGCATCGTTATAATTGGGGCACAGCACCACCACGCCGTCGGCCTCCCGAATGGCGGGATACACCTCCCGCACCATCACGCCGCCGTAAAAGCAGTCGCCCCGCTCGCCGTAGTGGAGACACATGGTGTAGGGACAGCCGGAGCAATCCTCCAGCGTGCCGTTGCGCAGACCGATTTCGCTGATGTCGCAGTCTGCCTCTAACCGGCGGCGGACTGCGCTCCACATGGCCAGGGTATTGGAGGTTTTGTGGTTGGAGGCGTGGAGCACCAGGATCTGGGGCCGCTTTTTTTTCGGCGGCGTGAAGGCGAGAACGCGGGCGGCCAAATCCGCTGCTGCCAGGTGGTAGGCCTGCTCCAAATCGCAGTGGGCATTGTGGGCCTGGACCGTGAAATTTTGCAGTGCCCCGGCGGCCTCCACCAGGGGCCGGCCCACAAAGGCACAGCCCGCCCCGTTGGCGGCGAGAACCAATTCCCGGGCCACGGCCTTGGTGTGCAAGGTGCCTGCGCCGTCCACCAGTATGCCTGCCGTGGACCCTTCGAGGAAGCCGGGCGTGGTCCGCAGCAGGGCCAGCAGTTCATAGACGGCGGGATTGACGCCGCTCTCCGGCAGGGAGAGCACAAAGAGAATCCGGCAGTTCTCCAGGGGTGCATCCGGGGAAAGGCAGGTTACCCGCCGGACGGTTTGCCCACACAGGGCCGCGTCCAGCGCCCCTGCGCAGCGCACCGACAGCTGTTCGCCGGGACAGAGCACCGTGAGACAAGACATGAGCACCTTCATTTCCGGGTCTGGCGCGGATGCGCCGTCCCTTAGAGTATCATGTGGAGTTGGGTTTCCGTCTCCTGAAGACGCTGAAACAGAGCCTCCGGCAGTGTGAGGGATTCCGTCTCCTGCCCGAAGGGCGTGAAGCGGTTGCGCGCGCCGAACCATATGCCGCCCAGCGCGACGGAGCTGTAATGCCACTGGCCCCGGAGGGTGAGCAGCAGCTGCATGGCCCCGGAGGCGATGGCAGGGGCCACGAAGGGCTTGAAGCCCAGCTCCCGGATACGCAGGTTGGCGGTTTCTGTCAACTCCGTCAGCTCCCGGGACAGGGCATCGTCGTAATTTTGAATGGAGTTGGCCACAATCAAGCCGTGTCCATGGGGGCCGAAGCAGCGGCCATCCTCCAAAAACGCCCGGAAGCGAGGCTCCCGCTGGGCCAAATCGGCGGCCCGGGCATTCATCACGCCCAGCCCGTAGCCCTGAATCCGCTCCGGCAGAAGACCCATGCCGTCCCACTGCCCGTTCTCGTCCTGGTTGGAGGCCTGATAGGCCACCTGACACAGGGGGTCCACCGGGTCGGAGAGGACGGCGAACAAACCATTAAATTGAGCGGCCCGCGCCTGGCGGGCGCACTGCTCCATCAGGGGACGGTTGGCGGCAAACTGGGCCATGCGCACGTCTGAAACGCCGCTGTCCACCGCCGGAACGGCCTTGGTGGCGGCGAAAATGAAGAGTTCGCAGTCAAACAGCCGCTCCGGGGTGAGAATCTCCACCTTGGGCAGCGCGTCATAGTCCCAGGGCCAGGAAATTTGGTTCATCTCGGACGCCCACCGGGCCGCGCCGTTGGCATTCAAATCGTAGATGCCGATGGTGTCAATGCAGTCGCTGCCCAACAGCTTCAGCGCCGTGAGCAGGGTGCCGCCCACATCGCCCACCGCCAGTAGGTGGACCCGCTTGCGATTGTGCTCTGTGGGGAGCTGGGTGAGCATCGTCTCCCACCGGGGATGGGAGATATTCACCGCCCGCAGACTGCGGGAGTGGATGAGCCGCTGCTTTCGCCGGGGCAGAAGGGGCGGCAGCACGCCCATGCGCTCCGGTGCCAGCCAGGATACATCCTCCCCCGCCGCCACCAACTGCCGGGAGTCGGAAACGCAGAAGGAGGCCCGGTTGACCTTGGGGTCCCGCTCTATTAAAAACAGGGGAATGGCGTCCACGGGGGCATTGGCGACCCGCTCCAAGGGAAGAGAAGGGGACAGGGCGGCATAAAAGGTGCCGTGATGCTGATAGTAGAACATAATCAATCACTCCAATAAGTCCCGCATCCGCAACAGCAGCTGTAAATCGTTGGACAGGCAGCCGGAGGCGGATAGATTGGGATCGTAAGATAGGCAGCTCCCCTTGTCGGGGGAAAGCGGCAGAATCACCGCCTCGCTCAGGCGGGAAAGGGTCAGGTTGCGGGCATATTTTTCCCGATATTCGCTCTCCAGCGCCAGCAGAATATCCCGGGAATTTTCAATGCAGGTCCGGGAGAAGGCAAACACCGCTTCCCGGCTGCACTGCTTGTAAAATCGGGGGAAGGCGTAGGGCAGCGTCAAATTGACGGCGGGGGTCAGTCCGGGAACAGAGGGCCTGGCGGCACCCACGGTGTCGCCGCCGATGAAGGGGTACATGGTGGATTCCACAAACCACGCCCGCAGATTGGGCACGAAGTACACGCAGTCCACCGCGCGGTTCTTGGCGGTCATCAAATCCCGCCCCCGGCCGGACAAAAGGCCCACCAGCACGTGGTCGATCTCCACATTTTCTTGGCGGAACAGGGGGTCCAGCGCGTTGATGCGGTTGCCGGAGTGGAGCAAATCGTCCACCAGAATGATGGGGCGGCGGAAGGATTTCACGGTCCGAATCTGGCTTTCCAGAGGCGCGTAGCCCGGGAAGGCCTCAATGCCGAAGGAGCGCAAATCCGGGGCAAACACCTTGTCGGTGTGGATGGTTTTGGAGACGGTGTTGGGGATGGCGTTGCCCCGCAAAATTTTGCCGAAGGGCACGCACATCTTCGGCCCCAGCTTCCGGGGAACCGTGGGCTCGGCGGGAACGCCGTTGGACTCCACAATTTTTTGCACCAGTCGGTGGTAGATGACCTCCGCGTTGAGATTCAGCACCAGCGATCCCGGATACAGTCCGCAAATGGCGGTTTGCAGGCGGGAATGGGCCTGATTCACCGCCTCCAACACCTGCCGATTGGAGGAAAACGGCTCCTTCAGCGCGGTGGGAATATTCTGCACCAACACAGTGGGGGACCGCATATCCACCAATAACAGCGGATTGGGGCCGGATAGCTCCGCCTGGACAAAGCCCTGGCGCAGCAACAGCGGAATTACCCCGGGTTGGGGCGGGGCGGAAAACCACAGGGCATAGCCGCAGTCCGTGTCAATGCCCCGGGCCAACGCCTCTGTCAAGAGCAGTTGGCCCACGTCATGGCTGCCGCCGGGGGCGTGGACAAGGTGCACTCCTGTCAGCAGGAGAATATGGCCCGCTGTGCGGGTGCGCACATAGTCCGCCAGACGCTCATCCCCCAACGCGCCGTACAGCTCGCCGGAATGGAGGGTTCGCGCGGTTAAAATCCCCAAAATTCTGGGTCGGGGACCGAGTTGGCGCAGTAGCAGGACGCTGTCCCGCGCATCCAAAACCGGGGCCAGCTCCCGCCCCTCCGTCAGCGCGGCGGCAATTTCCTCCAACAGCGCCCGCTCCGGTCGCTCCACCCATTCAAATTCCAGATAGCCCACCCGAATGAGCTGCTTGTACTGCGGCTCTCGGAGATAGAGACTGTTGCGATAGATGAAATCCTGAGCCGCCGGGTCGATGAGGTTGGAAATATCCCGCCCCAAATCGATGTTCTCCCGGATGCGGGTGGAGCTGATGACCTCCAAATGGGTGGGGAGCTGCAACGCAATCACCTTGCCGGAGATGCAGGAGAGGTCCAAGTCAAGCTCCCGGCCCTCCGCGTCGCTGGACCGGCGAAAAATAATGTGGTTCAGGGAGTGGACAGAGCCCTCCGTCGGGGGGGCCTTATAGGACGAGGCCCCCGCCACCACGTCAGAGCCCACCGCCAAATACAGCTCCCGCCCGGAAAACGCCTCCCGCAGGCGGAGCAAATCGTCAGGTGTGGCCAAATTCACCGGGAAATCGTGGGGGAAGAGGTACACGTCAAATTCGTCCGCCACGGACATACTGACAATCTGCCGCCGCACCAGAGAGGGCTGGGCCTTTTTGGACCAGGAGAACTCGTCGATGGAGAGATACACCTCAAAGCCCAAATTTCGGATGGCCTGCACAATGCCCTTGTGGGAGAGGGAGAAGGGGTCGAAGGTGCCGGGGAAAAACGCCACCTTTTCGGGCTGTTCAAAGGGGAAGGGGCCGCTTTCCACACTGTGATAAATCAGAAAACGGTACAGGTGAGACAGGGCGGCGGCGGCGTAGAAAAAGGTCAGCTCCCGCTCTTCGCTCTCCTGCAAAAGCACCAGAAATTTTTTGTGTATCAGGGTGAACAGGCTGATTTTATCCTCGTAATCCAGTGCCTTGGAGGCGAACAGCCCCTCGCCTAAAATGTGCAGAGATTCCTGGCGCACCGGCTCCCGGCAGGAGGCCAGACCCTTGAGCAGCAATCCCGCCAGTTGTTGGCGGCGGAGACGCAAAACCGAGTCCGCCTCGCCGAAGCGTCCGCCGTACACAGCGTAATATTCCAGCATGGACCCCACGGTGGACAGCGCGGCGGCCACCACACCGTCGTTGGCGGAGGCCAGCAGCAGGTGCATCTGGTCGATGACCTCGTCCAGCTCCCGAGGGGTCAGCCAGAGCGCAAAACGGCCCAGATATTCCGGGATGTATTTGGACAGCTCTGTCTGCCCTGTCTCCAAGGCCTTGGACAGCTCCACCGCGATTTCGTTGCGGCGGTCCGGGGTCAGTGCCGGGGCGATGGACAGCAGAGCCGCCCCCGCCATCCGGCGCACCACCACGTTTTCACTGACTTTAATCAGGTTGGAAAAGTGGGTGGCAATGTGGAGCACGTTGGCCCGGTTGCCGTGCTCCACCTGGTCCAGCAGATATTCCACGCCCACGGCCTTCAAGACCCAGGGGGTGGCGGTTTTTAAATTGTCCAAAAAGAGGTTGCTCACCGCCTCCGGCCAACGCAGCAGCGTCTCTGCCTCGGAAACATCCACCCCCAGTCCCCGCCCCAACTGCACCTGCAAAAAGAGCAGGGGAATACTGCCCTCGCAGTCGGCCCGCTCCACGCAGGCGGCCATGGTTTCCCGCAGGGGGTCGTCTTGGGGTAAATCCGTCAGCAGATGGCGCAGCAGGCGCATGGCCGCCGCCTTTTGGGGCAGGTTACCCCGGCATAGCCACCAGGCGGAAAACGCCGTCAGGGCGATTACATCCTCCCGCGCCACCCGGGTTAACGGCAAATTCAGCACGGTGTCCAACAGGGCGAAGGCCGCGTCCGGCTCCGTCTCCCCGGGGACACGGTAGAGGGAAAACAGCTCGTCGGCAAAGCGGGGGGCATCCACGTCGGAGCAGGTGCCTAACAGCGCGTCCACCACGGTTTTGGCCTGGTAGCGAATCATACTGGTCTGCCGGGGCGTCAATCGGCGGTCAGGCTGAATGAGCCGGCCCAAATATTCCCTCCAGAGCTGGAAGGGCCGTTCTTCCTCCGGACCCGGCGCGATCCCCATGGGCAGTTCCTTTTGGTAGCCGGAGCGAAAGCCCGCCAGAATCCGCCCGATGAGGCTGGCCGCCTGGCGGCGGACATCTCCGTCGGGTACCATCAGCAGCTCGTATAAAAATTCCAGGGTCTGTTCCTTTTGCGCACCGCTCCAATAGGTGAAATACTCCTCAAAAATGGACACGTAGGCCCGCAGTCGGGCCGGGTCCTTCTCTCCCCGGGCGGATTCCAAAATATTGGCAAACAGCTGTTCCCGGCCCAGTCGGTGCATCAGGCGGATGTTGTGGTCCACGGCGGTGCGCCGCAGGGCCGGCACCGATTCCTCCGCAGTCATCAGCGCGGCGTCCTGCCGGGGCGGGGGAGGGCCGCCTGCCGTTTCCAAGGTGGTGTCCACGCCGAAGGAACGCAAATAGTCCTCAAAATCTTGCAGCTTGGCGTAGACGAATTGATAGCGCCGCTGTTTGGCGGCGTTCACATTGTCCAGCTTGTCCAAAATCACCGCGAAGGACTCCGCCAGAGAGTAGATGCGGGCAATTTCCTGACCGCTCTCGTCCCGGGACTGCTTCACCCGAAAATCAGCGTACACCAGCACCAGGGATTCCGAGGACAGATTTTCAATCTCCAAATCCCAGACAGAGTGGTTGGCGGCGATGTGGCCCAGGGTGGTCAGGCCCCGCTGGGTGAACCACTGGTCGGTGTAATAGTAGTGGAGGTAGGGGACCCGCTCCCCGGGCTTGCAGCCGAATTTGCCGATGTCGTGTCCCGCCGCCGCGCCGGAAATCAGGGCCAAATCGATTCGTCCGCCGGCGGCGCGAAATGCCCGGGAGACGCTCATGGCCACATGGTGCACCCCTGCGATGTGCTCCAAGGTGCGGAAGGGGGTGACCTCCCGGCCCAGACGCATCAATTCGTAGATGTGCTCCTCCCGGAAGCGCCGGGTAAACTGGCGATATTCCGCCGTCACGCCGCTGTCCGCCAGCTCCGCTTCCGTACAAAAGGCAAAGTCAAAAAAGGGGTCAAAGGGGAGAGACAGCCGCTCCGCATCGTAAACCACCTGCAAAAACTGCAAAAAGCACAGCGCACCGTCCCACTGGGCGGAGCTGTGGTCATGGTCCGCCGTGGGAAACAGCAGCGTTCCCGCCACCTGATAGGCGTAGGGCAGCCAGCCCTCCTCCGGTGTCGGGGCCAGCTTGTCCAGCAGGGGAGAAAAGGCCGCCAGCGCCTTCCCGCAGGAGATACGCGCCTCCACAGGCAGCAGAAGGGACAGCACCTGCCGCCAATCCGTCCCGGCAAAAAAATGGGTTGCCTCTGCCCGATTCATCCCCAGCTTCTGCAAAAAAGCGGGCTCGTTGAAGGCCTCCGCCAGTTGCGTCCGCAAACCGCGCTCTGTCAGCTTTTCCATGCGTCCTCCGTCCTGCCGACCTCGGCAAATCCTAAATGGCGCACCCCGTCGTCTGCGGGGTGGCACCTTGTTGCATGATCCCTTACATTATACTGCCATTGCGAAGAAGAGAAAAGAGCTAAATCTGCAAAACCGCCGTGGAGGGCCGAAAAAGCTTACAAAAATCAAAAACTGGGCGGAGTCAAAGACTCCGCCCACTGGCTTATTCGGTGAAATGGACATGGTTAAAGATGTGCTCCTCGCAAAAGCAGTGATAGCCCTCACAGCGGGAACAGTATCGGAACTGCAAATCAGGAGAGTCGGTGTCGGTCCGGCCGCACACGTCGCACTTGTGGCGGTAGCCCTGCTCTTGGGCTTTTTTCGCCTGCTGCTTCACCGCAGATTTAAACTGCACGGTTTGGTGGGAATTTTTGTGGGCCGCCAGCCCTCTGCGGTAGCGAACCTCGTCGGAAATATTGCTCCAGAAAAACACCAAAAAGTTCAGCAGCGCCACCACCGGCAGCAACGCCCCCAGTAAATCCAGACGGAACGCCGACCCCAGAATATCCACGGCAAACAACGCCGCGTCCGCCCAGGCCAGCCATTTCATCTTCACCGGGATGAAGAAAAACAGCAGCACCTGCGTGTCCGGAAACAGCATGGCAAAGGCAAAAAACATGGACATATTCACGTAATACGTACCGGAGAGGGTGACGTTGGAGCCACTGGCCAGCGCGGCAATCACCGCGGTCAAAACCGTCAGGGCCATGCCGAAAAAATAGTAGAGGTTAAATTTCGGCGTGCCCCACTCCCGCTCCAAAATATTGCCGATAAAATAGTAAAAATAGAGAGAAATCGCCAGCATGAAGAGCTGGTTACTCTCCGGCACGAATACAAATGTCACCAGCCGCCAAATCTCTCCGCTAAGCACTTTCGCCCAATTGAAGCTTAAAAAATCAAGGGCGCCCAGGCCGGCGAAGCGGATGAGGAAAAAGGCCACCACGTTGCCGATGACGATGACCTTCATCAAATTGGGGATGCCGAAGCGGGGATGGCTGTATGCAAACCGATCCACGGCGTCGTTTAACTTTCTCAAATCGAACCCTCCATAGGAATCTTTATAATATTAGGCATTATACCCGCTTACGGGGCAAAAGTCATGTATAAATTTTAAACAACGGCAAAAAATGCCTGCCGCGCCAAAATTACGCCTTGACAATGGAAGAAAATCTGATAGAATAAAACCACAATTTCATACTGCCTTATCAAGAGTGGTGGAGGGAACGGCCCTGTGAAACCACGGCAACCTGCTTTGCAAGGTGCCAAATCCGACGGTAATCGTAAAGATGAGGAGCGAACAAATTATAAATGCGCTCCGTTTACGGAGCGCATTTTCTGTTTGCGGCTCGAACAAGAAAGGGAGAACAATCATGGCAAGACACTATTTATTCACCTCCGAATCTGTCACGGAGGGACATCCCGACAAGGTTTGCGATCAAATTTCCGACGCGGTGCTGGACGCCATTTTGGCGGAGGACCCCCAGGGCCGGGTGGCCTGCGAAACCACCGCCTGCACCGGACTCATCCATGTGATGGGCGAAATCACCACCACCTGCTATGTGGACATTCCCAAAATCGTCCGGGAGGTTGTCCGGGAAATCGGTTACGACCGAGGCAAATACGGCTTTGACTGCGACACCTGTGCCGTCATCACCTCCATCGACGAGCAGTCTCCCGACATTGCCCTGGGCGTGGACAAATCGCTGGAGAGCAAGGAGACTGGCGACGCAGAGCTTTCCAACGGCGCCGGTGACCAGGGCATGATGTTCGGCTACGCCTGCGACGAAACCCCTGAGCTGATGCCCCTGCCCCTGGCCCTGGCCCAAAAGCTGGCCCTGCGGCTGGCTGCCGTCCGCAAAAGCGGTCAGCTGACCTACCTCCGGCCCGACGGCAAAAGCCAGGTCACCGTGGAGTACGACGAACAGAACCGCCCTGTCCGGGTGGACACCGTGGTGGTCTCCACCCAGCACGACCAGGACGTGTCCCTGGACACCATCCGGGCGGACATGATTGAACACGTCATCAAGGCCGTGATTCCCCCTGCGCTGTTGGATGAGAACACCAAGTATTATGTCAACCCCACCGGACGCTTTGTCCGGGGCGGTCCGGCGGCGGACTCCGGCCTGACCGGCCGCAAAATCATTGTGGACACCTACGGCGGCAGCGCCCCCCACGGCGGCGGCTGCTTCTCCGGCAAGGACCCCACCAAGG
>JAVVPH010000055.1:8157-9603 GCA_036655835.1 Oscillibacter sp. | reverse complement strand
CAAGGGCATGAAAATTATCATCGTGGGAGCTGGCAAGGTGGGCATGGCATTGGCCCGTCAGCTTGCCGAGGAACAGCATAAGGTCATTATCATCGACACCAATCAGCAGATTGTGGACCATATCATCAACGTCTATGACGTGATGGGCGTGTGCGGCAACGGCGCCAGCTACGAGGTGCAAAAGGAGGCGGATGCCAAATCCGCGAACCTGCTCATTGCCACCACCTCCAGTGACGAAATCAATATTTTAGCCTGTCTGGTGGCCAAAAAACTGGGCGTGGAGCACACCATCGCCCGGGTGCGGAACCCGGAATACGAAAAGCAGCTCCGCTTTATGCGGGGCGAGCTGGGGCTTTCCATGGCCATCAACCCGGAAAAGGCGGCGGCACGGGAAATTGCCCGGGTGCTCCGCTTCCCCAACGCCATGAAGCTGGAGTCCTTTTCCAAGGGCCGGCTGGAACTGGTGGAATACCGCCTAGGCGAGGACACCGTACTGGACGGCGTGCGGCTCTCCGATTTGTACCAGAACCTGCGGGTGAAGGTGCTGATTTGCGCCGTGGCCCGGAAGGACGAGACGATTATCCCCGGCGGCGACTTTATTTTGCAGGCGGGGGACAAAATTTACGTCACCTCCTCCCCCGGCGAGTTGGAGCAATTTTTCCGCCACCTGCGGGTGTTTGTGGGGAAGGCCTCCTCCGTCATGATTGTGGGGGCCAGCAAGCTGGGCTATTATCTGGCGTTGGAGCTGATTGCCATGGGGATGTCCGTGAAAATCATCGACCGGGACGAGGCCCGCTGTGTCCGCATGGGGGAGCTGCTGCCCAAGGCCCTGGTCATCGTGGGGGACGGCACCGACAGTGAGCTGCTCCAAGAGGAGGGCATCGCCCAGACCGACGCGTTTGTGGCCATCACCGGCATGGACGAGGCCAACATTCTCATGGCCATGAGCGCCTCCCGCCAGGACAGTGGCTGCAAGGTGGTGGCGAAAATCAACCGCAAATCCCTGGTGGATTTAGTCTCCACCACGGGCATGATCGACAGCATCGTCTCCGCCGGCGCGGTGACGGAGGAGCTGATTTTGCAGTACGTCCGGGCCATGGAAAACGCCTCCGGCTCCCAGCTTAAAACCCTGCATCTGCTGGTGGACGGCCGGGTGGAGGCCATGGAATTCGGCGTCTCCGCAGACATTCCCTTTGTGGACGTGCCGCTGAAAAAGCTGCCGCTGAAAAGCGGGATTCTGGTGGCGGGCATTGTGCGGCAAAACGGCAAGCTGGTGATTCCCACCGGCGAGGACGCCTTCCACCCCGGGGACGACGTGATTTTAGTCACCACCAATACTGCCCTGCAGGATTTGCGGGACATTTTGCAGTGAAGGCGGGGCGGACGTGAATAATCGATTGATTCGCTTCCTCATCGGGCGGATTTTACTGGTGGAGGCGGCCCTGT
>JAVVPH010000055.1:6633-8147 GCA_036655835.1 Oscillibacter sp. | reverse complement strand
CACGAGCCGGTGAAAATTTTCCTGATTCCCATGGCCCTGCTTGTCCTCTGCGGCGGCCTTTTAGCCTTCCGCGCCCCGAAAAGCACGGCGATGTTCGCCCGCGACGGGCTGGCCATTGTGGCACTGGCCTGGCTTGCCATGTCGCTCTTTGGAGCGTTGCCCTTCTATCTGGCGGACGCGGGGCTTTCCTTTGTGGACTGCTTTTTTGAAACCGTCTCCGGCTTTACCACCACCGGCGCCAGCATTTTGCAGGACGTGGAGGCATTGCCCTACGGCTTGCTCTTCTGGCGCAGCTTCACCCACTGGGTGGGCGGCATGGGCGTGCTGGTGTTTGTGATGGCCGTTTTGCCCATGACAGACGGACACGGCATGCACCTGCTGCGGGCGGAGGTCCCCGGCCCCATCGCGGGGAAGCTGGTGAGCCGCATGAGCGACACCGCCAAAATTTTATACGGCATTTATCTGGTCATGACCCTGATTGAAATTGTACTGCTCTTGCTGGGCGGAATGCCGCTGTTTGACTCCTGCATCCACGCCTTCGGCAGTGCCGGCACCGGCGGATTCAGCAACCGCGCCCTCAGCGTGGGGGCGTACAACAGCCCCTATTTCGACGTGGTTATCGGCATTTTCATGCTGCTGTTCGGCGTGAACTTCAACCTGTACTATTTTCTGCTCATCGGGCGGGTGCGGGATGTGCTGCGCTCGGAGGAGCTGCGGGCGTATCTGGGGATTGTCACGGTGGCGGTTTTGTGCATTGCGGTGAATATTTTCCATATGTACCAGTCCGTTGGCACCAGTCTGCGCCACGCTTTTTTCCAGGTGTCCTCCATCATCACCACCACGGGCTTTGCCACGGTGGACTTCAACCAGTGGCCCACCTTCTCCAAAACGATTTTGGTGGTGCTGATGTTCATCGGCGCCTGCGCCGGGTCCACCGGCGGCGGCATCAAGGTGGCCCGCGTGGTGATTTTGAGCCGCACCTCCGTCTGCGATATGCGCCAGATGCTCCATCCCAACGCCGTGTCCTCCGTGCGGTACGAGGGCCGGGTACTGGGAGAGAAGAGCGTACGCAGTGTACATCTGTTCCTGACGGTGTATTTCATCGTGTTCACCCTGTCGGTGCTGCTGCTGTCCCTGGACCATTTTGATTTGATCACCACCTTCACCGCCGTGGCCTCCTGCTTCAACAACATCGGCCCCGGCTTGGAAATTGTGGGACCCATGGGCAATTTCTCCGCCTTCTCCGCCCCGGCGAAGCTGCTGCTGTCCTTTGATATGCTGGCGGGCCGGTTGGAGCTGTTCCCCATGCTGCTGCTCTTTGCCCCCTCCATCTGGAAACGCAAAGCCCTCCCGGTGAGGGCGCAGTAAGGCAAGAACGGTGACCCAGGCCCCCTTCTTCGGGTTTTAACCGCAAAATCCCCCGGCAAGTCAACTGACTTGCCGGGGGATTTTTTTATTTTACCGCCTGGGCGTAAGTATTATTCACCAGTTGATGGAAGTCCACCCACTCCGCC
>JAVVPH010000055.1:0-6533 GCA_036655835.1 Oscillibacter sp. | reverse complement strand
TACCGCCTGGGCGTAAGTATTATTCACCAGTTGATGGAAGTCCACCCACTCCGCCAGCTCGCCGGCGGTTTCCATGACGGTTTCCAGCCGCTCCAGGGCCTCCTGCTTCATGACGGGGGTTTCGTTCCACGCGTCAATGTCCTGATAGCGCTGGGCCACCTTGGTGAGCACCGCCACATCCGTGTCGGGAAATTGGTCCACAATGGCGTCGGCGATTTCGGCGGCGCTATGCTCCCGCACCCAGGTCTGCCCCCGGGCCACGGCGTTGGTGAAGCCCTGGGCCACGGCGGGATGTTCCTCCAAATAGCTCTGGGCGGCGAAAAAGGCGGTGTAGGGGATTTCGCCGCTCTCCTGACCGATGGAGGTGAGGACGTAGCCCTTGCCCTCCAGCTCCACCTGGGTGGCGGTGGGTTCAAAGAGGGCCACATAGTCCCCGTTGCCGCCGGTGAACGCACCGGCCATCATATTGAATTGAATGGAGGTATCCACCGTGACGTCCTCGCCGGGAATCACGCCGTTTTGCCGCATGACGTATTCCAGCGTCATTTCCGGCATTCCGCCCTTGCGGCCGCCGATGACGGTGGTGCCCTGTAAATCGGCCCAGTGAAAGACCTCGTCGGTCCGGCCCACCAGGAAGGAGCCGTCCCGCTTGGTCAACTGGGCGAAAATCACCGGGTGGTCCGCCCGGCCCTCTTGCAGGACGTAGATGCAGGCCTCCGGCCCGGCCAGGCCGATGTCCGCCTGACCGGAGAGAACGGATGTCATCACCTTGTCAGCGCCGCCGCCGTTGCTCAATTCCACTTGGAGGCCCTCCTCCGCGAAGAAGCCCAGCTTGAGGGCCGCGTACAGCGGCGCGTAAAATACCGAGTGGGTCACCTCACTGAGGCGGACGGTGGTGGTTTCAACGGGTTTTTCGCCGCAGCCGGTCAGCAGCGCTGTCATCAGTAAAAGGCTCAACAGCAGGGTCAACAGTTTTTTCATACACTTACTCCCATATATTTTTTGAGCACTGCCTCCAACCACAGAATCCCTTGATACATCAGTGCGGCCGCCGCGGCCAGAAGCAGTACCGTGGTCATGACCAAATCCATTTTGAACACCTGGGACCCATACACGATGAGATACCCAAGGCCCGCCTTGGACACCAAAAATTCGCCCATGATCACCCCCACCCAGCTCAGGCCCACGTTGACCTTCAGCGCGTTGATGAGGGTGGTAAAGTTGGCGGGAAGAACCAATTTGCGGAGAATTTGACTGCGGGACGCGCCCAGTGTGCGCATCAGCCGGATTTTCTCCGGGTCCGTGGCCAAAAAGCCGTTGTGCATATCCAAAATGGTGACGATGATGGAAATTGCCAGGGTCATGGCGATGATACTGGCGGGGCCGGCTCCGATCCAGACGATGAAAATAGGGCCCAAGGCCGTTTTCGGCAGGGCGTTGAGCACCACCAGATAGGGGTCCAGCACCCGGGCGAGAAAGGGGCTCCACCACAGCAAAATCGCCACAGCGGTGCCGGCCAATGTCCCCAAGAGGAAGCCGATGACGGTTTCCGCCACAGAGGTGCCCATATGGAGGAACAAATCGCCGGAGCGGTAGAGATTCATCAGGGTTGCCGCCATGCGGGAGGGACTGCTGACGATGAACGCGTCAATCCATCCCAGCCGCGCCGCCGCCTCCCAGGCGAGAAACAGTGCCAGCAGCAAGCCCACGCGCAGACCCGTCACCGCCGTCCGGCTGCGCTGACGGCGGCGGAGATAGGCCCTGCGCCGGAGGGAGAGGGTGGATTCAGGCATGGACGTCCAGCTCCTTCCAAATGGCGTTAAAATAGGACCGGAAGGCCGGATGGTCCCGCCGCTCCAAGGGGGAGAGGGACCGCAAATCCGCCAAATCGTGAATGGTTTTTACCGTGGCGGGCCGCCGGGAGAGCACCACCACCCGGTCCGACAGGCTGATGCTCTCGGAGATGTCATGGGTCACCAGAAGGGCGGTTTTGTGCTCCTGGCGGATGATGGCGTAAATATCGGCGGAGACGGACAGCCGGGTCTGGTAATCCAGGGCGGAAAAGGGTTCATCCAACAGCAAAATTTCCGGGTCCGTGGCCAGCGTCCGAATGAGGGCGCAGCGCTGGCGCATTCCGCCGGAGAGCTGACCGGGGGTCTTTTGGGCAAACTCCGCCAAGCCATAGCGGGTGAGAAGCTCCCGGACGTGGGCTTGGCGGGCCGGATTGTTTTGATGCCGCAATTCCAGGCCCAGGGTCACGTTGCCCCAGATGGTGCGCCAGGGGAAGAGTTGGTCCTTTTGCGGCATATAGCCGATTTTGGGGGACGGCGCGGTCACGGCCTCGCCGTCAATGTACACGCTGCCGGAGGAAACCGCTTCCAAACCGGCAATGGCCGAGAGAAGGGTGGATTTTCCGCAGCCGGAGGGGCCGACCAAGCTGACAAATTCCCCGTTTTCAATGCCGAAGCTCACGTCCCGAAGGGCGTCCACCTCGCCGTCCGGCGCTTGATAGGTCAAGGCGACGGCTTGCAGTTCTACAATCATGCCACCGATGGCTCCTTCCATGGAGAATAACGGCGCTGTACCTGCCTCTGGCAGGTTTCGCCGCAGGGAGAAGCGAAGCCTCCCCGTCTCATCATATGGCGCGGGTGAAAAGATGTGTCCCCGGGGGGAGGGATTGTCAATTTAATCCGGGCACCATCCGCGCAAAAACACCGCCGTGGCACCGGCGGCGCTGGACCGAAACGCAGGTGGACAGCCAAAGGGCTTGCCGCCTGCCCTTGGCAGACAACAAGCCCTTTGCGAGACTGCAATTGTTTCCGGTTGCGCCGTCCTGCGGCTTGGGGTCCATGGTGCCGGTGAAAACGGCCCTATTTTTCAGCCGGTTCATCGGCATCTGCCGTTGGGGCGGGCAGTGTCCGGGCCGGCGCGGGACGGTTCAGTTTTCCATGTGACGGCCCAAAAAGGCAGAGATGGTCTGCGCCAGCTTGTATTCCACGTCGCTGGTAAAAATGGTGGCGTCATTGCTGATAAACAGCACCAGTCCCAGTAAATCTCCCTCCGTCAAAATGGGGGAGGCCACGGAAACCAGCAGTTTGTCGTTGCTGTCGGACACGGGAATGGTCCGCCCGCCCTGACTGTACTGAAAAATTTTGCGGCTCTCCATCACCTGCTCCAGCTCCGAGGTGATGCGCTTGCCCAGCAGCTCCCGTTTGCCGCCGCCCGCCACGGCAATCACCGTGTCCCGGTCCGTCACGGCGCAGATACTGCCGGTGGAGCGGCTCATGGTTTCGCAAAGCTGTGCGGCAAATTCGTCCACGCCGCCCAACAGGGAATATTTCTTAAAAATGACCTCTCCGTCCCGACTCGTATAAATCTCCAATGGGTCACCCTCGCGGATTCGCATGGTGCGGCGAATTTCCTTGGGGATGACCACCCGGCCCAAGTCATCAATGCGCCGGACGATTCCAGTTGCTTTCATACTCTTATTTCCTCCTGCGGTGCTAATTTTGCCAGATTCATTCCGATGGCGGCCCCGCACGAAGCGCGGTTGCGGCCCTCGCCGTGGCTTGCCGATTTTGCGCCCCTGCCCCTCTTAACACGGTGCCGGGCGGCAGGCCGCCCACATCATTTTGGCCCAAGCCAGCAAAATTTGACGGTGCAGGCCCACGACAAGCTTTGCGCGGTATTGCCCTAGTATCCACAAAATTTGGTTCCATATGCAAATTTTAAAATGGATTTTTTTCCATGCCGGAGGGCAAAACGGCGCACTGCCCCGGCAGGACAGCGGCGGCGGCGTTTTTTGGCAGGGAAAGCCTTCGCAGGCCCGGCAACCTGGGGGACGGGAGCGTCTCCCGGGAAAAAATTCCTGTAAACATGGCAAATTGGGCAAAATAATTTGAGTAAAAAACGCTCCAAAGGTGTAAAATGACGAAAAGATACTGCCAAGAACAAGTTTCTTTGAAATATTTGTGGAAAACGCCGTTGACGGCAGAGCAAAAACTAGGTATGATAATACTTGTAAATCCATCCGCAATCGGGGTTTAGGGGAACGATCTTGATATAGAAAAGGAGAACTGTATCATGTATACACAGGAGATTATCGTCAACAATGAGGTCGGCTTGCACGCCAGACCCGCTACATTCTTTATCCAGAAGGCCAATGAGTTCAAAAGCGGCATTTGGGTGGAGAAAGAGGACCGCCGCGTCAACGCGAAAAGTCTGCTCGGCGTTCTGTCCCTGGGCATCGTAAAGGGCACCACCATTACACTCATCGCCGATGGCGCGGATGAGAAGGAAGCGGTTGCCGCCCTGATGACCTTGGTGAAGGACAACTTCGGCGAATAAGCGCAGCTCACCCAACCTGGCTCTGCCTTGCGCAGAGCCAGGTTTTTTGTTATAATGAACGCAAAAAGCGCCGGGACAGTGCGGACCCTGCCGCCGCTGCCGCTCCATGGCATTTCCCCGGTTTTCCGTTTCAAAACCACGGAAGGAGACGTTGTCTATGACCCGAGAGGAACTGAAAGAAAAAGCCAACGACCTGCCCCTCAGCCCCGGGGTCTATCTGATGATGGACAAAACCGGCAAGGTCATTTACGTGGGCAAGGCAAAAAAGCTGAAAAACCGGGTCAGCCAGTATTTTCAGGACAGCGCCGCCCACACCCCCAAAACCCGGACCATGGTATCCCTGGTGGACCACTTTGACACCATTTTTGTAAACAGCGAGTTTGAGGCCCTGGTGCTGGAAAACTCCCTGATCAAGCGGCATATGCCCCGGTATAATATTCTCCTCAAGGACGACAAGGGCTATCCCTTTATCCGCCTGAGCCGAGAGGCATACCCCCGCTTTTCCATGGTCCACAAAATGAACAGCGACGGCGCGCGGTATTTCGGCCCCTTCGGCGGGCGGTTTGAAACCCGCCAGGCCCTGGACGCGGTCTGCGCCGCCCTCCGCCTGCCCACCTGCCGCCGCCAATTCCCCCGGGACATCGGGGCAGAGCGGCCCTGTCTCAATTTCCACATGGGCCGCTGTGACGGTTTTTGCCGCAGGGAGATGCCCGCCGCGGAATATGTCCGCCGCATGGAGCAGGCGGCACTGCTGTTGGAGGGGAAATCCAGCCAGCTCCTGCGGGAGATGAAAGCGGAGATGGAGTCTGAGGCGGAGGGCCTGCATTTTGAGCAGGCGGCTCTTTTGCGGGACCGCATCAACGCCATCAGCGCCCTGTCCAAAAAGCAGACGGTGATTACCGGACTCTGCGCGGACACCGACGTGTGGGGGCTGTACCGCGGCGCGGGCAAGTGCTGCTACGCCGTGCTCCACATGGAGGACGGACAACTGGCGGGCCGGGAGACGGAGCTGTTTTCCGCCCCGGCGGACGAGACGGAGGCGGAGATGCTCTCCGCCCTGACGGCCCAATATTATCTCCCCCGGGCGATTTTACCCCGGGAGATCCTCCTGCCCATGGACAGCGGGGACTGCGAGGATCTGTCCGAGGTCCTCACCCGCCGGGCGGGGCGGAAGGTCTGGGTCCACGAGCCTCAGCGGGGAGAAAAAGCGGAGCTGTTGGCTATGTCCGCCCGCAACGCCGCCCAGGAGGCCGAGCGGGCCACCACCGTGGAGGAGCGCAGTGACCACACATTGGAGCTTCTGCGGAAAATGCTGGGCCTGCCCCGGCCCCCTCAGCGCCTGGAATCCTTCGATATTTCCAACACCGGCAGCAGCGATATGGTGGCCTCCATGGTGGTGTACGGCGGCACCAAGCCCCTGAAAAGCGCCTACCGCCGCTTCCAAATCAAGGACGTCACCGGTCACCCGGATGACTACGCCTCCATGCAGGAGGTCCTGCGCCGCAGATTGCAGCGGGCCGCCGACGGGGACGAAAAATTTCTCCCCCTGCCGGATGCCTTTCTCATCGACGGCGGCGAAACCCACGCCCGGGCCGTGCAAGCCGTGGCGGACAGCTTCGGCGTCACCGTGCCGATTTTCGGCATGGTGAAGGACGACCGCCACCGCACCCGGGCGCTGATGACGCCCCAGGGCCGGGAAATCGGCCTTGTGTCCAGTCAGGCGGTGTTCGCCCTCATCGGTCAAATTCAGGAGGAAACCCACCGCTTCGCCATCGCCTATCACCACGAAAAGCACGGAAAATCCGCCCTCCACTCCGCTCTGGACGACATTCCCGGCGTGGGACCCAAGCGGCGGGAGGCCCTGCGGCGGCACTTCGGCTCTGTGAAGGCCATCCGGGCGGCGGAGTTGGACCAACTGGCGGCTGTGGTGCCCAAAGCCACGGCTCAGGCGGTTTACAGCCATTTTCACCAAACGCCCTAATTGGATTTCCCCCCAAAAACGACAGGAGGCGAGACTATGCAAGGCAGGTATCTCCAGCGGGCAAGCGCCGGTTTGAACCGCTGGAATCAGCGGCTGGAGCCCTTTCGCTGTCTTTCCGGCAACGCCGTGAAGCTGTTGGCTGTTGCCACTATGTTTGTGGATCATTTCAGTAAAATCGTCCTCTTTTGGGTGGAGGGCGCCGTCT
>JAVVPH010000054.1:0-9714 GCA_036655835.1 Oscillibacter sp. | reverse complement strand
AATATCAGCGGGCGTTGCGCATCGCGTCCTCCACGGTTCCGTCCGCCAGGGCGATGTACCGCACGAAGAGGGACACCTTGTTGTCCCGGTTCAGCGCGTCCCACAGGAGCGCGGCAAAGGACTCCGCGTCCGGCGCGTCCAGGTCCACCCGGACCGGCTCCCCCTCAAAGGAGGGGAGGGGATTGCCGTCCCCCCGGTAGGTGTGGAGAAAGCGGCCCTCGCCGGCCTTGGGCGCGTCGTACTCGTAAAAATACCGGCAGCAGCAGCCGGGGTCGCCCTCGGCGGATTTTAAAATGGAGAGCACATAGCTGCCATCCGGCTTCACCACGCCGGAGATGCGGGGGGTGTAGTTGGGGGCATCCGGCTCAAACTCCCGGGTCAAAAGCGCGTGGCGATAGCAGTGCCCCTGGGCCAAATAGTCCCGGATGGTGTCCGTCTGGTCGCCGTTGGTGACGATGGTTTTCCCCTCAAACACCCGCAGGGGATGGTAAATAATCAGACTGGGGTCCGTCATTTTGGAGGGGTCGTGGGCCTGGGTGCGGATGCCGTCCTCTGTGGGGACAAACACCCGATTCCGGGAATTTTCACTGCGGCCCATGATGAAATAGGCCAACACGGCGTGGAGATTGTCCCCGCTGCGGCCCAAAATCAGGCCGCGGCCGGGGTAGGCGTTTTCCTGTAACAGCTTTGCAATCGATTGCTTTTCCATAGAGACAGCTCCTTTATCGCAGTAGTTTTTTTCGGTCCTTCCAGTCCGGCAGGGCCTGGGCCAGCAGGGCGTAAAATCGGGGACCGTGGTTTTTCTCCCGGATGTGGCACAGCTCGTGGACCACCACCAAATCCACGGCCTCGTCGGGATAGTCCATCAAAAAACAGGAGAAGCAGAGGCCGTTTTTGGCGTTGCAGCTCCCATACCGCCGCCGGGCGGTGGTGATTTTGATGCCGGTGGGGAAAAGACCCAGTTGGCGGCTGTACCGCGCCACCTTTTCGGGGAGGATTTCCCGGGCCTGCGCTTTCAAAGCCGCAATGTCGGCGGCATCGTGGGTGGGAGGGGCGGCACGCTGGCGCTGGCGCTCCAAATGGGCGGCAATCCACGCCCCGTGGGACGCCACAAAGCCGTCAATCCGGGCGGCGGATACGGTGCGGGGTGCCCGGACCAGTACCCGGCAGTCGGGGGTGATCTCCAGGGCCAGCGTCCGCCGGCCGGAGCGAATGATTTCGTACGTTTCCATTCCTTTAAAATACCATCTTTCCCATTAAAACGCAAGAACAACGCGAAAGATACAAAAACGGGGGAGGGACGGCTAAGGCACCCTCTTAATTTGCTGACCCTTCGTTTAAAAATGAAAAAATTGTGAATTATTGAAAAAAGAGATTGCATTTTGCTTCAAATGGGATATACTACGGTTAATCGATTACGTGAAGGAGGAACCTCTATGGCGAAAATTAAGAAAGCAAAGGCTCCCGCAAAGGCTAAAACCAACACCCGCCTCTCTAAGAAGCCGCCGCTGAACCCCGACCAGCTCCGGCAGGTAGATGCCTGGTGGCGCGCGTCCAACTATCTGGCGGCCTGCCAGCTCTATTTGCTGGATAACCCGCTGCTCAAGCGGCCCCTCACCGCCGCGGATTTGAAGCAGACCATTGTGGGCCACTGGGGCACGGTCCCCGGCCAGAACTTCCTCTATACGCATCTTAACCGGGTGATTCAAAGAGACGATTTGGATATGATTTATCTCTCCGGCCCCGGCCACGGCGGCAACGCCATGTTGGCCCAGGACTGGCTGGACGGTTCTTATAGCGAGGTCTATCCCAATATTACCCGGGACGCCGACGGCATGAAAAAGCTCTTCAAGCAGTTCTCCTTCCCCGGCGGCGTGCCCAGTCATGTGGCCCCGGAAACCCCCGGCTCCATCAACGAGGGCGGCGAGCTGGGCTATTCTCTGGCCCACGCCTTTGGCGCGGTGTCGGACAACCCGGACCTGATTGCCGCCTGCGTGGTGGGCGACGGCGAGGCGGAAACCGGCCCGCTGGCCACCTCCTGGCACGGCAATAAATTCCTCAATCCCGCCACCGACGGCGCGGTGCTGCCCATTTTGCATCTCAACGGCTTTAAAATTGCCAACCCCACCATTTTCTCCCGCATCTCCCATGACGAGGTGGAGCAATTTTTCCGGGGCTGCGGCTGGGAGCCCCGCTTTGTGGAGGGGGACGACCCCGACACAATGCACCAGCAGATGGCGGCGACCTTGGATTGGGCCGTCCGGGAAATTAAGCGGATTCAGGACCACGCCCGCACCACCGGCGACGTGACCCGCCCCCGCTGGCCCCTGATTGTGTTCCGCTCCCCCAAGGGCTGGACAGGCCCCAAGGAGGTGGACGGCTTCCAGGTGGAGGGTGCGTACCGCGCCCATCAGGTGCCCATCGCCATGGGCGGCGAGACAGAAAAAAATCTGCCCCTGCTGGAAGCTTGGCTTCGCAGCTATCGTCCTGACGAGCTGTTTGACGAGCAGGGCCGCCCCGCGCAAATCCTGCTGGACTTTGCCCCCAAGGGCTTTCGCCGCATGGGTGCCAATCCCCACGCCAACGGCGGATTGCTGCTGCGGAATCTGCGGACCCCGGACTTCCGGGACTACGCCGTGTCCCTGTCCGCCCCCGGCGCGCAGGAGGCCCAGGATATGCAGGTGCTTGGCTATTACGTCCGGGACGTGATGAAGCTGAATATGGACGCCCGGAACTTCCGCATTTTTGCCCCGGACGAGACGGCCTCCAACCGGCTCCACCCTGTTTTTGAGGTCACCGGCCGCCGTTTTCTGGACCCCCAGATGCCCCAGGACGAGCATTTGGACCCCGATGGCCGGGTGATGGATTCCATGCTCTCCGAGCATATGTGCCAGGGAATGCTGGAGGGCTATCTGCTCACCGGCCGCCACGGCTTCTTCAATAGCTACGAGGCGTTTATCCGCATCGTGGACTCCATGTTCGCCCAGCACGCCAAGTGGCTGAAAACCTGCAACGAGCTGCCCTGGCGGCAGGATATCGCCAGCTTGAACTATCTGCTGACATCCAACGTCTGGCAGCAGGATCACAACGGCTTTACCCACCAGGACCCCGGCTTTTTGGACCACGTCGCCAACAAAAAAGCGGATGTGGTGCGGATTTATCTGCCCCCCGATGCCAACTGCCTGCTCAGCGTGTTTGACCATTGCATCCAGAGCCGCAACTACGTCAACGTGGTGGTGGCCAGCAAGCATCCCCGCCCCCAGTGGCTGACCATGGACCAGGCGGTGAAGCACTGCACCCAGGGCATCGGCATCTGGGACTGGGCCTCCAACGACCAGGGGCAGGAGCCTGACGCGGTGCTGGCCTGCTGCGGCGACACGCCCACATTGGAGACGCTGGCGGCGGTGACCATTCTGCGCCGCGAATTGCCGGAGCTGAAAATTCGGGTCATCAACGTGGTGGACCTGATGAAGCTCCAGCCCCATACCGAGCATCCCCACGGCCTGACGGATATGGATTATGACCTGTTCTTTACCAAGGATAAGCCCATCATCTTCGCCTATCACGGCTATCCCACCCTCATCCACGAGCTGACCTATCGCCGGCACAATAAAAACCTCCACGTCCGGGGCTATAAGGAAGAGGGCACCATCACCACCCCCTTTGATATGCGGGTGCTCAACGATATTGACCGCTTCCATCTGGTGATTGACACGGTGCAGCGTCTGCCGGAGCTGGGCAATCGCGGCGCGTATCTGGTCCAGAAAATGAACGATAAGCTGGTGGAGCATCGCCAGTTCATCAAGGACAACGGCGTGGACCTGCCGGAAATCCGCAACTGGAAGTGGAACGACGGAAAGGGCAACGAATAACAATACGGCAAAAAAGGGGAGAGACGTCAGTCTCTCCCCTTCGCGGCGGCGGTTATGGTGCGTCGTCCAGATAAAGCTCCTCTGCCTTTTCCAGCGCCGCCGACAGCGTTTTTTCGGCGGCGGCAGGGTCCCCCGCCTGCAACGCGTCCAGTGCGTCAGAGGCCGCCCCGCATACAATCGCGTACATTTTTTGGTAATTTGCCATTGCCAGTTCCTCCAATTCTATAATGACTCATTATAGCCGAATGTTCGGCAATATTCAACCCACACTATTCACGTTATGCTAGATAAAACGAGGTGTGGATATGATAACCTTTGAGCCGTTATGGGAAACGTTGAAGCGAAAGAAAATCAGCCAATATACGTTGATTAAGGAGCGGGGCGTTAGCACGGGAACCCTGGATGCTTTGCGGAAAAATCAGAGCATCACCTTGAACACGCTGAATGACCTTTGCAATATTTTGCAGTGCGATATTTCGGATATTATTCGATTCACACCAGATGACATAGAGAAAAATTAAGCGCCGGACAAATTGTCCGGCGCTTTTTCTGCTGTTTATGCCAAGAAGCCCTTGAGGATGCAGTCCTCTGCTTCCTCCTCCGTCAGACCCAGGGTCTGGAGCTTGAGGAGCTGGTCCCCGGCAATTTTGCCGATGGCGGCCTCGTGGATGAGCTGGGCCTCGGTGCAGTTGGCGGTAATCTCCGGAATGGAGCGGATTTTCGCGCTGCCCATGATGATGGAGTCGCATTGCACATGGCCGAAGCACTTGGCGTTGCCCACCATCCGGGGGTAGAACACCTGACTGGACTGGTCCTGGGCCACGGACCGGGAGATCACCCGGCCACGGGCGTTTTCCCCGTCCAGCACGATTTCCATGTCGCTCTCCGCCACCTGCGCGCCGTGGGTCAACAGCCGCTCGGTGATGACGGCCTCCGCGTCCTTGCCGCAGACGATTTTCGTGTAGCGCTTGGTGGAGTCAATGCCCCGAATCTGGGTGGTTTCCATCTGGATGGAGGCGCCCTCCTCCAAATACACCACGGTCTGGGGATTCATAATTTTTCCGCCGGTGCCGTCGCCCTCGCCGTAGTGCTTTTCCGCGTAATGCACGTGGGAGTGCTTGCCGACATAAAATGTGTGGATGCCGTCATGCCGGGAGGCCTCGCTGCCGCAGTTGTGAATGCCGCAGCCCGCCACGATGTTCACGTCGCAGTGCTCCCCGATGAAAAAGTCGTTGTACACCATTTCCGTCACGCCGGGCTTGGTGATGATGACGGGGATGTGGCAGGTTTCCCCCACGGTGCCGTCCTTCACCCGGATATCGATGCCGGGTTTGTCCTCTTTACTGGTGATTTCGATGTGCTCGGTGCTCTGGCGGCCGTCACAGCCGCTGTCCTTGCGGATGTTAAACGCGCCCACCGGCTTGCCGATGAGGTCCGCAATTTTTTCCAACAGCTCCCGGTCCACTTCCGTGTCCATCATTTGCCGGCACCTCCCCTCGTCAAAACCGGGCAGGCACCCAGGGTGTCCGCCAAAATTTCAGGCAAAATTTCACTGGCGGGGCCGCGGTGGCGAATGGCCCCGTCGCCCACCACCACCACCTCGTCCGCCAGAGAAATAATCCGCTCCTGGTGGGAGATGATAATCATGGTGGCACTGCCGCCGGCGTGGAGCTGCTCAAAAGTCTCCGTCAGCCGGGCGAAGCTCCACAGGTCAATGCCCGCCTCCGGCTCGTCAAAAATCATCAGCGCACTGCCCCGGGCCAAAATGGAGGCGATTTCAATGCGCTTGACCTCGCCGCCGGAGAGGGATACGTCCACCTCCCGGTCCAGATAGTCGTTGGCGCAGAGGCCCACCTTGGTCAAAAATTGGCAGCACTGCTCCTTGGACAGGGTTTCGTCCCCGGAGGCCAGGGTCAGCAGATCCCGGACGGTCAGGCCCTTGAACCGGGGGGGCTGCTGAAACCCGTAGCAAATGCCAAGGCGGGCCCGCTCGGTGATGCCCAGGGCGGTGATGTCCTGCCCGTTCCAGAGAATTTGCCCGGAGGTGGGGGTGACCAGACCCATGACAATTTTTGCCAGCGTGGTCTTGCCGCCGCCGTTGGGGCCGGTGAATACCACCAGGCGGTGGTCCTCGATGGTCAGGGAAATATCTTTCAAAATTCCCAGTTCTCCGTCCACATCTCGGACGGAGTAGTTGATATGTTTCAGTTCCAGCATAGAATGGAACCTCCTTTGTCCGTAAAAATGCTCAGATGCTGTTTATTTTAGCAGAGTCCCGGCGAAAAAGCAATGCGCGGTTTCTGGGGTTATTCTACCCGCAATCCGCTGTTTTTACCTGTGGCGTTTGCAACAGGTACAATTCTCCTTGCCCGCACATATGCTAAGGGGAAAAGGAGGGACCCTCATGGAACGAATGCTACATAGTCACGAGGACTGCGATTTGCGGCAGTATGACCGGGTCTGGCAGCGGGTGGCTCCCGGCATGGAGCCGTATCCCCAAGGCCAGATGCCGCCTCCCGCAACGAATTTGCCCGCAATGCCCATCGTGCCCATCACCCCCATCAACCCGGAGCTGAATCTGCCCGGGGCCCAGGCAAATCCCTGCTGCATGGGCACCGAGGCGGCGGAAATGCTGGACGTTCTCACCGGCTTTATAGAAGAGGCGCTGTCGGACCGGCGGTACTATCTGGCCTTTGCCCGCTGTGCCCCCGCCTGGGCCAAACAAAAGCTGAAGGACATCGCCCTAGCCAAGGGCAGTCACGCCCGGCGGCTGATGGCGGTGTATTACCTCATCACCGGGCAGTGCTATCGCGCCTCCCTGAGCTGTGACAAGGTGTATATCGGCCAGTGGTGCGCCGCCCTGCGGGAGCGGTATCACGCCGAGGCCTGCGGCGGCTTCAACTACCTCCGGGCGGCGGACGGAACCACGGACCCCTGCCTGAGCAAGCTCCTCACCCAGTTGAGCGAGGAGGAATACCGCCACGCCAGTGACCTGATGATACTGCTGGAACGGTCATTGAACTAGGAACCTGTGAATCAATCCGTCAAGATATGCGGCGGAATTGATTCAGAGATGCCCAAGGGAACCTGGCGGCTCAGCGTGTCGAAAAGGCTTTTCGCCACGCTGGACCGCTGGGCTTTGCTGGTTTTTCCGGGGAAATCAAGGCTCCCGGCAATCAGGGCAAACGGACGTTGATTTTTGGGAAAATTCGTGTAAAATAGACCCAAAGGGGTGTGAGGACGTGTATCTTCGCAAATTGCTGCCCACCAGTCTCTACGACCTGCCGGTCATTGAGGACTTTCTGGCGGAACAGGCGGCCCGGGGCCTGCTTGTGGACGATTTCAGCGTTGACGGCACGCCAAAATTCATCCGGGGCGAACCCCAGACCCTGCAATATTGCCTGCTGCCCCGGACCAAAGAGCGGGACGAGCACTCCGGGGAGACGCTGGACCATGCCCTCCAAAACGAGGGCTGGGAGGGTGTCTGCGCCGTGAATCGGAGCCTGTATGTGTATGTCAGCGCAAACATGGCGGCCAAACGACCGGAGCGGCCGGAGGGAAAATCTGTCCGCCGCCAAATTTTCTGGCACGCCGCAGGCCCGCTGATGCTGCTGTGTATCCCGGCACTCAGCGTGCTTTTCTCCATCGTTTCTTTGGGAAACGGCGGCATTGTCGATGGGGACTGGACGCTTTCCTACTATGACTGGCTCATATGGATGCCCTTTTTGATGGTGGCGGCGGGGGGACTGGTGTTGCTGTGCCTGCTGTCTCTGGCAAAGGGCGGTTGGGATGGGTCTGTCTGGCGGAAAACCTGTCGGGGCGAGAAACCCAAGCGGCGGCGGGGCTTGCAGGCCCTCTTCCAAATAGGAAAGCCGCTGGCACTGGCGGTGCTGCTGCTGGCGGCGGTGTCCGGCCTGTGCTTCGGCGGCACCACCACCCACTATTTTCCCGCCTCCCGGACGGAGGGCGATTTCCCGCAGGTCCGCTTGGAGACATTTCAAACAGAGCCGGTGTACTACTGCCCCCCGGACAAAGGCCCCTCCATCGATGTGGCACGGCATCACCGCCTTCTGATTCCCGACGAGGTTTTTGTGTCGGGACAGGCTATGGCGGCGGAGCAGAGCGATTGGAAGGCGGACGGGGTGGAGGGCAGTCCTGATTTTGCCTTTGACCTCCGCTACCGCCGCTTGCGGTTTTCGGGCATGGCCTCTAAGCTGTTGGCGGATGAGCGGCGCCAAACCATGGTTGGGAGCGGGGGCGTGATGCCCACGGCGGTGGATATGCCCGGGTTTGAGGAGACGTATTGCGCCCAGGCAGGGGACAGGCAGTACCTCTGGGGGCGCAGCGGCAAGGTGGTGGTCACGCTTTGGTATCGGGGAAGCGGGGTGCTGACGGACCGCTTGGACCCGCTGTCCCAGGCCCTGCTGGCCTACAAAAATTCCTAAAAATGGATAGGAGAACGCCATGTTTACCGGATTTACCGACGAGACGGTGGACTTCCTATGGGGCATTCGCTTCAACAACGAAAAGCCCTGGTTTGAAGCCCATAAGGACGCATATTTGACCCATTTGTACGGCCCCATGCGGGACTTGGGGGACGAGGTGTACGACTGGTTTGGGGACCGGCGGCCGGACACGGCGCTGATTCGCAAGGTCTCCCGCATTTACCGGGACGCCCGCCGCCTCCACGGCCGGGGGCCGTATAAGGAGAGCCTGTGGATTTCCGTGGAGGCCCCGGTGGAGCAGTGGACCGCCACGCCCAGCTTTTGGTTTGAGCTGGGACCGGAGGTCTGGGCCTACGGACTGGGCTATTACATGGCCCGCCCCGTCACCATGGCCCGCTTCCGGGCCAGAATGGACCGGGACCCCAAGGTGATGGAGAGCCTGACCCGCCAACTCAACCGCCAGTCGGAATTTGTGTTGGAGGGGCCGGAGTATCGGCGGCCCAAGTCGGAGCCGGCCTCGAAAATTTTGGAGCCCTGGTATCTGAAAAAGGGCTTTTCCATCATCCACGAGGAAAAATTAAGCGACGTGCTGTTTTCCCGGGACTTGGTGGAGCGGTTGGAGACGGGGTACCAGTTCCTCTTGCCTTTTTACGACTATTTCAGCACCTTGGACGGCGACCCGGACCCCCGGATATTGTGATGCCGTACTATTTTACAAAAGGAGCGACGAATTTATGAATAGCTATCCCGAAAGAACAGCGGCCCTGGCCCTGGTGCGCAAGTATAACGCAGAGCCGTTTCACCTCCAGCACGCGTTGACCGTGGAGGGGGTGCTGCGCTGGTTTGCAGGTGACTTGGGCTATGGCCCGGAGGCGGATTTCTGGGCCGCGGCAGGCCTTTTGCACGATGTGGATTTTGAAAAATGGCCGGAGGAGCACTGCAAAAAGGCTCCGGAATTGCTGGCGGAAATCGATTGCTCCCAGGCGCTGATTCACGCGGTGTGCAGCCATGGCTACGGCCTTTGCAGCGACGTGGAGCCTACGGCGGAGATGGAAAAAGTCCTCTTTGCGGTGGACGAGCTGACGGGCCTTGTGGGCGCGGCGGCCCGGATGCGGCCCAGTAAAAGCACGCTGGATATGGAGCTGTCCTCCCTGAAAAAGAAATTCAAGGACAAAAAATTTGCCGCGGGCTGCTCTCGGGAGGTCATCCAAACCGGCGCGGAAAAATTGGGCTGGGACCTGGATACCCTGCTGGATAAAACCCTGGAAGCCATGCGCGCCTGCGAGGAATCCGTGAACGCGGAGATGACCGCGCTCTGCGGATAACCGGTGCGGGCGGATGGCGGCAACCGGCTGGGATGCCATTGAGAGCAAAAAATGATCAAGCGCAAACGGGCG
>JAVVPH010000053.1:4356-9722 GCA_036655835.1 Oscillibacter sp. | reverse complement strand
ATCCCAACAAAGAGAAAATGAGGTGAATCCCATGGCGGAAATGACCCCCATGATGAAGCAATATCTGGAAATTAAACGGGACAACCCGGACTCCATCCTGTTTTTCCGCCTGGGCGATTTTTACGAGATGTTCGCCGACGACGCGAAGCTTGCCTCCCAGGAGCTGGACCTGACCCTGACCAGTCGGGACAAGGACCCCGCCAAGGCGGCGGCGGACCGCATTCCCATGTGCGGCATCCCCTATCACGCCAGCGAGGCCTATATCGCCCGCCTGATTGCCAAGGGCTACAAGGTGGCGATTTGCGAGCAGATGGAGGACCCGGCCCTGGCAAAGGGTCTGGTGAAGCGGGATATTATCCGGGTGGTCACCCCCGGCACGGTGATTGACGCAAGCTGCTTGGAGGACAAGAGCAGCTTGTTTTTGGGCGGCATTTATCTGGACTCCCGCAGTGCGGGGGTCTGTTTTTGCGAGCTGTCCACCGGGAAAACCCACGCCACCTCCTTCACCGGCAAGGACCGGCTGGAACACGTCATCAATGAACTGGGCCGCTTTTCCCCGGCGGAGGCCATTCTCAGCGACGGCGCGTTTTCCGAGGAGAGTCTCCGGGCCGTGTTGACGGATAAATTCCACTGCCGCATTGAAAACGGCGGCGAGGGCCGGTTTTTATTGGGGGAGGCGGAAAAAAATATCCGCGCCCAGTTTGGCCCTGAGGGGTGGGACCGGCTCCCCGCCGGAAACCCGGCGGCGGCCATGGCCCTGGGGGGCCTTTTGAGCTATCTCTACGAAACCCAGAAAACGGATTTGAGCCACATCAACGACTTGGATTACTACGAGCAGGGCTGCTTTATGGAGCTGGATTTGACCGCCCGGCGCAATTTGGAGCTGACGGAAACCCTCCGCAGTCAGGAGAAAAAGGGGAGCCTTTTGTGGGTACTGGACAAAACCAAAACCCCCATGGGCGGGCGGATGCTCCGGGGATGGCTGGAGCGGCCCCTGCTGTCCCCCACTGCCATCACCCGCCGCAGTGCCGCCGTGGCGGCACTGGTGGACGCGAACATTCAGCGGGAAGAGCTGATTGCCGCCATGACGGGCCTGGGGGATTTGGAGCGGCTCATCGGCCGGATCGTATACGGCAGCGGCGGCGGGCGGGATCTGGCCTCCCTCCGCTCCGCCATTGAAAAGCTTCCCGACTTGGGGGAGCTGCTGGCGGCCTTTCCCGGCGGACGGCTGGGGGAGTTGGCGGCGGAACTGGATTTATTGACGGATGTGGGGGAAAAAATCGCCGCCGCCATCTGCGACGAGCCGCCCTTTTCCGTCCGGGAGGGCGGGTTTATCCGGGACGGCTACGACGCCGAAATTGACCGCCTGCGGGACATTCTCAAGGGCGGGCGGGGCGTGATTGCCGAGCTGGAGGCCCGGGAGAAGGAGCGCACCGGCATCCGGGGGCTGAAGGTGGGGTACAACCGGGTGTTTGGGTACTACATCGAGGTGGGCAGGGCCGCCGCGGACCAGGTGCCGGAGACGTACATCCGCAAGCAGACCCTGGCCAACGGCGAGCGGTATATCACCCAGGAATTAAAGGAATTGGAGCACACGGTTCTCACCGCGTCGGAGCGGTCGGTGGCCTTGGAATTTCAATTATTCACCCAATTGCGGGAGGAGATTTCCGCCCACGCCCCCCGGATTCAAAAAACCGCCGCCGCCGTGGCGGAGACGGACGCGCTGTGCTCCTTCGCCCAGGTGGCGGTGCGCAACCGCTACTGCCGCCCCACGGTGGACGAGTCCGGCGTGATTGAAATTCACGAGGGCCGCCACCCGGTGGTGGAGCAGGTGCTCAAGGACAGTCTCTTTGTCCCCAACGACACGTTTATGGGGGAAAAGGAGAACCGCACCGCCATCATCACAGGGCCGAATATGGCGGGTAAATCCACCTATATGCGCCAGGTGGCCCTGATGGTCCTCATGGCCCAAATGGGCAGCTTTGTCCCCGCCGCCTCCGCCCACATCGGCGTGGTGGACCGGATTTTTACCCGCATCGGCGCGGCGGACGACCTCTCTGCCGGGCAGTCCACCTTTATGGTGGAGATGACCGAGGTGGCGGACATTTTGCGCTGTGCCACGAAAAACAGTCTCCTCATATTGGACGAAATCGGCCGGGGCACCTCCACCTTTGACGGGATGAGCATTGCCCGGGCGGTGCTGGAATTTTGCGCGGACAAAAAAACCCTGGGGGCGAAAACCCTGTTCGCCACCCATTATCATGAGCTTACGGAGCTGGAAAACACCCTCCCCGGCGCGGTGAATTACTCCATCGCCGTGAAAACCCGGGGGGACGACATCGTGTTTTTGCGGAAAATCGTCCTGGGCGGGGCGGACCGAAGCTACGGCATCGAGGTGGCCAAGCTGGCGGGCCTGCCGCAAAAGGTTCTGGCCCGGGCCAGAACGGTGCTGGAGGAATTGGAGCGAGAAAACGGCGTGCAGTATGTCCCGCCCCGGCAGGAGGCGGACCAGCTGTCCCTCTCCGCCATCGGGGAGGGGGAGGTGCTGGACGCGCTGCGCCGCTGTCAGCCGGACACCCTGACCCCCATGGAGGCCATGGCGCTGTTGTATGAATGGAAGCAAAAGCTTTCCTGAAAACCCCTGCTTGTGCCGGTTGGCGCATATCCAAAAATCGGGAGGACCCTTTTATGGCAAGACGCAAATCCACCGCCTATATGTCGGCGGGAGAACAAATCGCAGGCACCGCTTTTTTCGTGATCTATCTGGTGGTGCTGCCCTTCGCCACCGCACCGCTGTTCCGTTTGGTGGGGACGCTGTTGGGCATTGAAATCGGCGCGGCACTGCAAAATGTGATTTATTATTACCTCCTCTTTGCCGTGACCATTATCATTTTCCACGGCTTTTTGGCCCGGACCTCCCGCAATTTTGTGGACAATCTGGGGGGCGCGTGCAAAACGGTGCTGATGGGACTGGTTGCGCTGTACGGCCTCAACGAGTTGATGTTCCGGCTCACCAGTCTCTTGATGAACAACCAGACCAACTTGAACGACAGCTCCATCTCCGCCCAAATTCAGGACGCGCCCCACATGACGCTGCTGATTGTCATTTTTCTCGCGCCCTTTGTGGAGGAGGTGCTGTTTCGGGGCCTGGTGTTCGGCAATTTGAAGAGCAAAAGCCTGACGGTGGCGTACGTTGTCTCCTGTTTGCTCTTTGCCCTGCTCCATGTGTGGCAGTTTGCCGTGGTGCAGCAGGATTTGACCTATTTCCTCTTGATGGTGCAGTATTTGGTGCCGGGCTTTGTGCTGGCCTGGGCCTATCATCACAGCGGCACGCTGTGGGCCTCCATCGCCCTGCACATCGCCACCAACGCCCTGTCCGTCTGGACCATTTTGGGCTGAGGGGCGCTTGCGCCGCAGTCCCGACAAACGGAGAAAAGGAGAATTTTCATGCCGCAGATTGAACAACTCTCCGCCCATGTGGCGGACCTGATCGCCGCCGGCGAGGTGGTGGAGCGTCCCGCCAGCGTGGTGAAGGAGCTGGTGGAAAACGCCATCGACGCGGGGGCCAGTGCCATCGCGGTGGAGACACAGCGGGGCGGCATGGGGCTGATCCGCGTCAGCGACAACGGCGGCGGCATCTCCGGCGGCGAGCTGCCCACCGCCTTTCTCCGCCACGCCACGTCCAAGCTAAAGCGGGCGGAGGACTTGGAAAAAATCGGCACCCTGGGCTTCCGGGGAGAGGCCCTGGCCGCCATTGCCGCCGTCAGCCGGGTGGATGTACTCACCCGCAGGACCGGGGAGGCCACCGGCTCTGCCCTCCATTTAGAGGGCGGCGTACCGGGGGCCGTCACCGAGGCCGGTGCCCCGGAGGGCAGCACCCTGGTGGTCCGGGATTTGTTTTACAACACCCCCGCGCGGCTCAAATTCATGCGCAAGGACAGCGCGGAAACCGCCGCGGTGAACGGGCTGATGCAGCATTTGGCCCTGTCCCACCCGGACGTCTCCTTCCGCTATCTCAAAGACGGCGTGGAGGCCCTCCACACCCCCGGGGACAGCAAACTGGACTCCGCCATTTACGCCGCCCTGGGCCGGGATTTTGCCCGGGGCCTTACGGCGGTGGAGGGCCGGGGCGGCGACATTGCCGTGAAGGGCTTTGTCACCGCGCCGCTGATGGGACGGGGGTCCCGGGGGATGCAGATTTTCTTTGTCAACGGGCGGTTTATCAAGTCCCAGCTCCTGACGGCGGCCTTGGAGGAGGCCTATCGCAATCAGATGATGAAGGGGAAATTTCCCGGCTGTGTGCTGGCGATTTCCCTGCCGGTGACGGCGGTGGACGTGAACGTGCATCCCGCCAAAACCCAGGTGAAATTCGCCCGGGAGCGGGAGGTGTTCGACGCGGTGTACCACACCGTGCAGGACGGGGTGGAGGCCGCCGGACGGCCCCTTTCCGCCCCGCCGCCGGCGAATACCGTGGTGAATCCCCGGGGGGATTTCTACCGGTCCATGGACGCGAAAACCTTCCGGGAGACAGCGGAGCGGACCGGGGCAAAACCCGCCGCCCCCCGTTCCGCCGGGTGGAATACCGAGTGGAAAACCACGGCGCGGGTGGCGGATGCCAAGGCCGCCGGGCCGCTGTATCAAACCCGCGAACCCCAGCGGTCCGCCCCTCTGGGGCAGGAAAACGCGGGGAAAACCGCCCCGGTCCCGGCGGAAATGGACGGCGGAAAAATAGAAGCCGCTGTTCTGCGGGACAGCGGACCTGCGGAAAAAGTCCCGGCGGAAAAGCCCGCCTATCCCCCCGCCATTCCCATGGCCCAGCAGGCATTGCAGCTGCCGGAGGAGCGCTTTCCCCGGCCTGCGGCCCAGGCCCCTTGGCGCATCGCGGGCGAGATACTGCGGACCTATATCATCTGCGAGGCGGAGGACCAGTGCGTGTGGCTCATCGACAAGCACGCCGCCCACGAGCGGGTCAATTTTGACCGCCTGCAAGCCGCCCAAACGCCTCCCATGCGGCAAACGCTGCTCCGGCCTCTGGCGGCGGAGCTGGAGCGGGAGGATGGCGCGCTGCTGTTGGAAAATCTGCCGCTGTTGGAGCAATTCGGCTTCGCCTGCGAGGAGTTCGGGCAGGGCGCGCTGTTGGTGCGGGAGGTCCCCTCGGACATTGACGCGGCGGACACCGTGGCCACCCTGGAGGAATTTGCGGAGGCACTGCGCACCGGCCGGGACCCCCAACAGCGCCGGGAGGCCCTGCTCCATACCATGGCCTGCAAGGCCGCCATCAAGGCGGGGATGCACAGCGATGAGCGGGAGCTGCGGGTACTGGTGGACCGGGTGCAGTCCGGGGAGATTCAATACTGCCCCCACGG
>JAVVPH010000053.1:2304-4256 GCA_036655835.1 Oscillibacter sp. | reverse complement strand
ATGTTCAAGCGGGCGTAAGTATTTTTAGGAGGAAATTCGGATGAAATTGTTATTTGTGGACTGCTGCATCAGCCAGCGGGGGAAAGGCTCCCGCACCCGGATGCTCTGCGACGCGTTTTTGGACGCGTACCGGGGGGCGCACCCGGGGGATACCGTGGAATCCGTGAATCTGCGGGCCATGACCCTGCCCCCCTTCACCCGGCAAATGCTCAACGAGCGGGACGCGCTGGCGGCGGAGGGAAAGCGCAGCGCACCGGTGTTTGCCCAGGCCTGGCAGTTTGCCAACGCCGACAAAATCGTGGTGGGCGCCCCCTTTTGGGACTTGAGCTTTCCGGCCCAGCTTCGGATTTACATTGAATATATCTCCGCCAACGGGGTGAGCTATCACTACGATGCCAAGGGCTGTCACGGCGATTGCAAGGCCCTGCGTTTGGCGTTTCTCACCTCCGGCGGCAATTTGGAGCAGAGGGACAGTCTGGGCGTGGCCTACTGGCGGCAGCTCTGCGCCATGTTCGGCATTGGGCAGTTTGATTCCGTGTTTGCCGGGGGCCTGGATTTGGACCCCAAGCAGGAGTCCCGCATCATGACCCTGGCCTGCGAAAAAGCCCGGGCCCTGGGCCGGGAGTTTTAAGGATGCCGCCGAAAATTGTCTGCGTCACCGGCCCCACGGCCTGCGGAAAAACCACTCTGGGAATTTTGCTGGCGAAGCAGTTCCATGGGGAGATCGTCTCGGCGGACTCCATGCAGATTTACCGGGGCATGACCATCGGCACCGCCGCCCCCACCTTGGCGGAGATGCAGGGGGTGCCCCACCACATGGTTGCCGTGGCGGAGCCGACGGAGCAGTGGTCCGCCGCCCGATACGCCGAGGCGGCCATTCCCTGTGTGGAGGACATTTTGTCCCGGGGCAAGCTGCCCATTTTGGTGGGCGGAACGGGGCTTTGGCTGGACGCGGTGGTCAGCGGTCACGGCTTTGCCGGGGGCAGCGCCGGCGGCGCGGTGCGGCGGGAGTTGCAGCGTTTGCTGGACCAGAGGGGAGTTGAACCCCTGCTCCAAGAGCTGCGGCAGGTGGACCCGGAATCGGCGGAGCGGCTGCATCCGTCGGATGAAAAGCGGATTTTGCGGGCGTTGGAGGTCTGGCGGGAGACGGGGAAAACCATCTCCGCCCACAATGCCGAGACGAAATTGCTCCCCCCCCGGTACGACGCGGTTTGGCTGGGATTGCGCTTTGAAAATCGGGAGGACCAGCGGGCCTTGATTGATTTGCGGGTGGACCGGATGGTGGAGGCGGGCCTGCCGGCGGAGGTCCGCGCCCTGCTGCAAAGCGGCCTGCCCCGGGATGCCACGGCCCTGCAAGCCATCGGCTACAAGGAATTTATCGCCGCGGCGGAGGGCCGCGTCACGGAGAGCGAAGCCGTGGAAGAGGTGAAGCTCCGCTCCCGGCAGTACGCCAAACGCCAGCTCTCCTGGCTTCGGCGGAATCCGGCGCTCCATTGGATTACCTGGGAAAAAGACCGGGATTTTGCCCGGGCCTTGCAGATTTCGACAGAAATTTTGCAGGGGGCAGGCGTATCCTAGAGCTTGGGCAGACGGAAAAATTTGGAAGAAAATCCCCTGCTCCAAGACATAAAAAAGGAGCGGACAACCATGCAGACAAAATCAAATTTACAGGACATTTTCCTTCTTCGGGCCAGGCGGGACAGGCTCTCCGTGACCCTGTTTTTGATGAACGGCTTTCAACTGCGGGGCATTATCACCGGCTTTGACGCCTTTGTGGTGGTTCTGGACAGCGACGGCAAGCAGCAGGTGATTTACAAGCACGCGATTTCCACCATGGTGCCCCTGCACCCGGTGGATTTGACGGAGGAGTGAAGCTGCTTGCCGTCCTCCGCCGCGTATGCGGCGTGTAAGCATTTTGCAGGGCAAAATCTTAAAATCGGCGGGCTTTGCCT
>JAVVPH010000053.1:0-2204 GCA_036655835.1 Oscillibacter sp. | reverse complement strand
ATGCGGCGTGTAAGCATTTTGCAGGGCAAAATCTTAAAATCGGCGGGCTTTGCCTGGCGATTTGAGTAAAATGGAGGGGTCCCCGTGGAATGCCGCGCATTCCATGGGGAAACAAGCAGCAGGTGATTTACAAGCATGCGATTTCCACCATGGTGCCCCTGCACCCGGTGGATTTGACGGAGGAGTGAGGCTGCTTGCCGTCCTCCGCCGCGTATGCGGCGTGGCCCTTGGGGCCGGACAAAGAGATAATAAAGAGGTATTCCATGAAAAACAGCGGGACGGGAACAAAAGTATTGATGGCGGTGGTGACCCTGGCGGTGCTGGCCTATTTTGGGATGCAGGGCCTGCGCTATTGGAGCGACCCCTTTACCACCACCGTGGCGTACAGCTATCAGGTGGAAGAAAGCATTTCCGCCACGGGCTACGTGGCGCGGCAGGAGCGGGTTTTGCCGGATTCCTCCGGCGGGCTCCTGCGGCTGAAACGGGCCGAGGGGGAAAAAGTGTCCGCCGGGGGCGTGGTGGCGGTGGTCTACGCGGACCAGGCCTCACTGGACCGGCAAAACGAGATCGACAGCGTGAAGGGGCAGCTGGAGCAGCTCCAATACGCCGAGGAGGCCGCGCTGGGCTCTGAGGCGTCACTGCGGCTGGACGCCCAAATTGCCGATCGCATTTTGCAATTTCGGGGCGCGGTGGCCGCCGCCCGACTGGACACGGCGGAGGACCACAGCGAGGACCTGAAATCCCTGGTGCTGAAGCGGGACTACACCTATTCCGACACCGCCGACCTCTCGGGGGAAATTGCCGCCCTGCAAGGGGAGTTGAAGGCCCAACAGGCCAAATCGGCAGGCTCCGCCAAGCGGATCACCGCACCGGTTTCCGGGCTGTATTCCGCCGTGGTGGACGGGTACGAGACGGTGCTGCTGCCGGACAAGCTGGCGAATTTAAAGCCCTCGGAGTTGGCCGCTATACAGCCGGACCCGGGCGTATCGTCCCAACTGGGCAAGCTGATTTTGGGGGACGCGTGGTACTATGTCACCACCCTGTCCACAGAGGACGCCCAGCGGCTTGAGGAACAGGGGGAGCTGCGCCTGCGCTTTGCCAAGAGCGTGGAGCGGGATTTGAGCGTGACGGTGGAGTCCGTGGGTCCCAAGGAAAACGGCCGGTCGGTGGTGGTGCTCCGGGGGCGGAGCTATCTGCCCCAGCTGACCTTACTGCGCCAGCAGAGCGCGGAAGTGATTCAAAGCAGCGTGGCGGGCATCCGGGTGCCCAAGGAGTGCATCCGCGCCACCAAAACCACGGTGGACAAGGCCGGTGTGCGGACGGAGTGCGACGCGGTGGGCATTTACTGCGTGGTGGGCATGGAGGCCCGGTTTAAGCCGGTGGAGGTGCTGGATACCGGGGACAGCTTCGTGCTGGTGCGGGCCGCCTCCGATACGGAAAAAACCCGCCTCCGCCCCGGCGACGAGGTGATTATCTCCGCCAACGATTTGTACGACGGAAAAGTGATGAGATAAAATCCGCAAAAGCCTTGGGTGCGTCCCTGCCAAGTCGGCGGCGGGCCTGCCCCCACAGAGAAAAAATCCACCCCGGGGAGAGATAACCGGGGGCAGACAGCAGAAGGGAAGCCTTACCATGTCAATTGCAGAAAATATCGCGGAAATCCGCGCAAACATCGCCGCCGCCGCCCGGGAGGCGGGCCGGGACCCCGGGGAGATCCTGCTGGTGGGCGCCAGTAAAATGAACGACGCCGCCGCCTGCCGGGAGGCCGTCGCCGCCGGGATTGATGCCCTGGGGGAGAATCGGGTCCAGGAGCTGGTGGAAAAACTGGCGCAGCACGGGTACGACGGCGCGCCGCTGCATTTCATCGGGCATTTGCAGCGCAACAAGGTCAAGCAGGTGGTGGGCAGCGCGGATTTGATTCAGTCCGTGGGCTCCTTGGAGCTGCTGGACGAGATTGAAAAGGTGGCCGGCAGCCGCCAACTGGTGCAGGACATTTTGCTGGAAGTCAACATCGGGGAGGAGACAGCCAAAAGCGGATTTGCCCCGGCGGAGCTGTTCGCGGCGGCAGAGGCGGCCCTTGCTCGTCCCCATGTCCGGGTCCGGGGGCTGATGACCATTCCCCCGGCGGAGGCCTCCCAGGCGGAAAATGTGCAATATTTTGGGAAAGCCAAGGCACTTTATGTTGACATAAATCAAAAATTGTT
>JAVVPH010000052.1:0-9853 GCA_036655835.1 Oscillibacter sp. | reverse complement strand
CTAAATCAGCGGGCAGGCACGCGGACCGTCCGCGGTGAGGAGGACGCTTTCCCTAAAGCCCGCCGCCAGGGCCGCCTTCCTCGCCAAGTCGTAGCCAAAGAGCACCGCGTCGGCGCTGTGGGCATCGGAGGAGAGGAGGATATTTCCCCCCATGGCCCGCCATTCCTCCAACAAAAAGGGGGCGGGATAGGGGGCGGCGCGATAGCCCCGGGCCACGCCGCCGGTGTTGATTTCCAGCAGGCTGACCGCCGGGTCGGCGGCATGGAGAGCCGCCAGGGCCGCTGTGCGATACCGGGGCGCGGCCTCGTCAAAAAACCGATTGCCGGCGTTGAGCTTGGTGATGAGGTCAAAATGGCCCAAAATGGTGGGCCGCAGGGCCGCCACCCGGGCCGCCTCCGCAAAATAGCCCTCCGCCACCGCCAGCGCGTCCCCGGCGAAGAGCCGGTCCCGACAGGCGGAGAACTGGGCCTCTCCCCAGTCTGCGGCGTAAAATTGGCCGTTGCCGCCGGCCAAATAGTGGACACTGCCAATCCAGTAGTCAAAGCCCTCCGGGGAGACATCGGACTGGCTGTCCCATTCCAGGCCCAGGAGGACCTCCATTTTTCCGGCGTATGCTTGCCGCAGGGCCAGCACGGTTTCACGGTAAGCGGTCATATCAAAGGGCAGCACCGCCCCCGCATCCTCCGGGATGGGGGTGTGGCTGTGGCAGGAGAGGCCGAAATAGCGGACATGGGCGGCATAGGCCGCCGCCGCCATCGCCGCCGGACTGTCCCCCCCGTCGCAGAGGGTGGAGTGGATGTGGACGGCGCAGTGCTCCGGCGTTTCTCTCATTGCAAAGGCTCCTGCTTGACCTTGTGATCCACCACGTGGCGCTGCTCCAGCTCCCGGGTCACGTCCTCCACGGAGATGCCCAGCTGGACCATCAGCACCAGGACATGGTAGGTCAAATCCGCAATCTCGTAGACGGTTTCGGTTTTGTCCCTCTTGCACCCGCCGATGATGACCTCGGTACATTCCTCGCCCACTTTTTTCAGGATTTTATCCAGGCCCTTTTCAAAGAGATAGCTGGTGTAGCTGCCCTCTTGGGGGGCGGTTTTACGGCCCGCGATGAGGCGGTACAGCCCCTCGTAGCTGAACTGCTTTAGTTCCTCGCTGACATACACCGGCTGGAAAAAACAGCTCTCCGCCCCAGTGTGGCAGGCGGGGCCGCTTTTCACCACCTCCACCACCAGCGCGTCGGCATCGCAGTCGGCGGTGATGCCCACCACCCGCTGGACGTTGCCGGAGCTCTCCCCCTTGCGCCACAGCTCCCGGCGGCTCCGGCTCCAAAAGCAGGTGCGGCCCTCGGCAATGGTGAGGGCCAGGCTCTCGGCGTTCATGTAGGCCAGTGTGAGGACCTCCTTGGTATAGTGGTCCTGGACAATGGCGGGAATGAGGCCCTGCTCGTCAAATTTTAGTTCCATGGCGTCTGCTCCTTATATCCGCATTTCCACGCCTGCGGCGCGGAGAAATTGCTTTAGTTCTCGAATGTCCACCTGCCGGCTGTGAAAAATGGAGGCCGCTAAGCCCGCGTCGATGCCGGGGTGGGAAAAGAGCGCCGCGAAGTCCTCCGCCCTGCCCGCTCCCCCGCTGGCGACGATGGGGACACGGACCCGGCCGGACAGCGCGTCCAGCATGGGCAGGTCGAAGCCCTGGCGGACACCGTCGGTGTCGATGGAGTTGAGGACGATTTCCCCCGCCCCCGCCGCCACGCCCCGGACCGCCCAGTCCATGGCGTCGATGCCGGTATCCTCCCGGCCGCCCTTGGCAAACAGGCGGAACTGCCCGTCCACCCGCTTCACATCCATGCTCAGCACCACGCACTGGTCCCCGTATTTTCGGGCCGCCGCCGAAATGAGGCCCGGGTCCCGGATGGCACCGGAGTTGACGCTGACCTTGTCCGCGCCGCATTTCAGCACCCGGTCAAAATCCTCCACGGTTTGGATGCCGCCGCCCACGGTGAGGGGGATGAAAATTTCCGAGGCCACCCGGCGCAAAATGTCCGTGAACAGGGCGCGGCCCTCTATGGAGGCGGTGATGTCGTAAAACACCAGCTCGTCCGCCCCGGATTGATTGTAAAACCGGGCCAAGTCCACCGGGTCCGCCATGTCCCGCAGGTCTTGGAAATGGGTGCCCTTGACCACCCGCCCGTCCCGCACGTCCAGGCAGGGGATGATGCGTTTTGCCAGCATACCTTACCCCTCCCCCACCGCGTCCAGCACGGTTTTCAAATCCAGCCGCCCGGTGTACAGCGCCTTGCCCAAAATGGCGGCGTGGGTACCGAGGGCCTGCAAGGTTTTCAGTTCCGCCACGGAGCCGATGCCGCCGGAGGCGGTGACACGGAGGCCGTCAATTTTTTTAAGCTCCCGGTAAATGTCCAGATTGGTTCCGCTTTCCGCGCCGTCCCGGCTGATGTCGGTATAGATGATATCCCCCACCCCGGCGGCGTACAGGCGGCGGCAAAAATCAATGCCCCGCTCCGCCGACAGCTCCCGCCAGCCCTGCACCGCCACCAGACCGTCCCTGGCATCCACGCCCACGGCGATTTTTTCACCGTAGCGCGCCGCCATGCGGGCGGTAAAGGCAAAGTCCCGCACGGCAACGGTGCCTAAAATACAGCGGGAAACCCCCAAATCCAGATAGCGGCGGATGCGGTCCTCGTCCCGAATACCGCCGCCCACCTCGATGAACAGCCCGCCTTGGGCGCAGAGGGCCCGGATGGAGGGCAAATTGGCGGGGGTGCCGTCCTTGGCACCGTCCAAATCCACCACATGGAGATACCGCGCCCCGGCGGCGAGAAAGTCCCGGGCCACGGCGCAGGGGTCTGCGGCGTACACCGTCTCCTGGTCATAATCCCCCTGAAAAAGCCGGACCACCTGTCCGCCCCGGAGGTCAATGGCGGGAAAAATCTGCATACTGTTCTCCTTATCACGCTTCTGGCGCATAAAATGGGCCGTTTTTCAACAGGGGCCGGTGAAGGCCGTTACAGCTCCGAAAAGGCCCGCAGCAGGCCCAGGCCGCCGTCCCCGGATTTTTCCGGGTGAAACTGCATTCCGTACACCCGGCCCCGGCGCACCACCCCCGGCACGGCCACATTGCCGTACTGCGAGGCGGCGAGGGTGGCATCCGCGCAGTGCCTGGCGTAAAAGCCATGGACATAATAGACAAAGTCCCCCCCGGAAAAATGGGCGAAAATCGGGTCCTCCCGCTGGATTTCCAGCCGATTCCAACCCATGTGGGGGACCTTGAGGGCTTGATCCGTCAAGTCCTCCCCCAGGGGGGCAACCTCCCCGGGAATCAGGCCCAGGCCGGCGGTTTCGCCGTATTCCAAGCTTTTTTCAAATAGCAGCTGCATCCCCAGGCAAATGCCCAGCAGGGGCTTTTGCGCCGCCTGCTCCCGCAGAACAGGCACCAGCCCGGTGGCGTCCAGCTTGCGCTTGGCGTCGCCAAAGGCCCCCACCCCGGGGAGAATGAGTCTGTCGGCGGCGCGGAGGGTCTCCGCACTGCGGGTGACCTCACTTGCAAGGCCCAGGGCTTTCAGGGCGGAGACGAGAGAAAAAAGGTTGCCCACGCCGTAATCCACAATGGCAATCATTTACAAAACCCCTTTGGTACTGGGAATTTCCCCGGGATGCCGGGGGTCCGGGGCCACGGCCTGCCCCAACGTCCGCCCCGCGCCCTTGAAAATGGCCTCTAAAATATGGTGGGTGTTCTCCCCCGCCAATTGCCGCACATGGAGGGCCATGGGGCAGCTGCGGACAAAGGCCAGCCAAAATTCCTTGACCAGCTCCGTGTCAAAATTCCCCACGGTCCTGCCGGGCAGGGTGACGGACCAACCCAGATAGTCCCGGCCGGAGAGGTCCGCCGCCAACAGCACCAGTGTCTCGTCCATGGGCAGGAGACACTGCCCGTAGCGGCAGATGCCCCGCTTGTCCCCCAGGGCTTTTGTAAAGGCCTGGCCCAGACAGATGCCCACGTCCTCCACGCTGTGGTGGAAATCCACTTGACTGTCGCCGTCACAGCGGAGGGTCAAATCAAAATTGCCGTGGCGGGTAAACAGCTCCAGCATATGGTCCAAAAACCCGCAGCCGGAGGAAATATCGGCCTTGCCGCTGCCATCCAGGCAGAGGGTGAGGGTGATATTCGTCTCGTTGGTTTTGCGGGCAATTTCCGCGCTTCGCATACTCACGCCTCCTCCAACAGCTTGGCCGCTTCATCCACAAGGGCCTCCATCTGCTCCATGGAGCCGATGGTGATGCGGACAAAGTCCCGCACCCGGTCTGCGTCAAACCAGCGGACCAGAATGCCGTTTTCCTTTAATTTGCGGTACAGGTCCCCGCCGGACAGGCGGGGCGCTTTGGCAAAGACAAAATTGGCCCGGGAGGGCAGCACGGTAAAGCCCAGCTTTGCAAGCTGTTCCACCGTCCAGGCCCGGTTTTTTTCCACGGCGGTCACGCACTTTTCAAAATACGCCCCATCCGCCATGGCGGCGGCACCGGCCACCTGGGAGAGGCGGTTGACATTGTAGGGGTGGAAGCTGTATTTCACCCGGTTCAAATCCGCGATCAAGTCCGCGCTGCCCAGGGCAAAGCCCACGCGTCCGCCGGCAAGGGAGCGGCTTTTGGACAGGGTTTGGGTCACCAGCAGATTGTCGTAGCGGAAAATCATGGGGACACAGCTCTCCGCGCCGAAATCCACATAGGCCTCGTCCACCACCACCACTCGCCGGGGATTGGCCTCCAACAGGCGCTGAATCTCACTGCGGGGCAGGGCCACGCCGGTGGGGGCGTTGGGGTTGGCGATGAAAATGGTGCCGGGAAAGTCCATATAATCGTCCACGCACAGGGTGAAATCCTCCCGGAGGGGGACCACGGTGGCGGGAACCTGGCAGAGCTTGGCCCACACCTGATAAAATCCATAGGTGATATCGGCAAAGGCCGCGCCCCGGTCCGCCCCGCAAAAAGCGCGGAAGGCAAAGGCCAGCAGCTCGTCAGACCCGTTGCCCGCCAGCACGTTTTCCACTTGCAGCTCCGTCCGCTTGGCGATGGCGGCGCAGAGCTTGGCGGCGGTGGGGTCGGAATACAAATTCAGCTTCAGCAGCTCCGCCCGGGAGATGGCCTTCACCACCTTGGGAGAGGGGGGGAAGGGGCTTTCGTTGGTGTTCAGCTTCACATACTGGGCGTCCTGGGGCTGTTCGCCGGGGGTGTAGGGGGCGAGGCGGCTCGCCTCTTCGGAGATAAATCGGCTCATGACTGCACCTCTTTTTCAGTTACTTCCTGGCGGATGGTGATGGACCGGGCGTGGGCCTGCAAGCCCTCCCGCTCCGCAAAATCGGCAATGCGGGGGGCCTCCGCCGCCAGGGCCTTTGGCGTATAGTAGAGAAAACTGGATTTTTTGACGAAGTCGTCCACGCTGAGGGGACTGGAAAACCGGGCTGTGCCGCCGGTGGGGAGGGTGTGGTTGGGGCCGGCAAAATAGTCGCCCAGGGCCTCCGGCGCACTGCGGCCCAGAAAAATACTGCCGGCGTTGCGGATGCCGTGGAGCAGGGCGAAGGGGTCGTCCACGCACAGCTCCAAATGCTCCGGCGCAATCAAATTGGCGGCCTCCACCGCTTTTTCAAGGCTGTCGGTGACTAGAATTTTGCTGTTATTTTCAATGGCGGCCCGGGCGATATCCCGCCGGGGAAGGGCCTGCAGCTGCCGCTCCACCTCCGCCTGAACGGCCTTTGCCAGGGCGGGACTGTCCGTCACCAGCACGGCGGAGGCCAGCACGTCGTGCTCCGCCTGAGAGAGCAAATCCGCCGCCACCCAGGCGGGGTTGCTCCTGCCGTCCGCCAGCACCAAAATTTCACTGGGGCCGGCGATGAGGTCGATGCCCACCCGGCCGAAGACCTTGCGCTTGGCGGTGGCGACATAGATGCCGCCGGGGCCGACGATTTTATCCACGGCGGGGACGCTCTGCGTCCCATAGGCCAGGGCCGCCACGGCCTGGGCACCGCCGCACTTGAAAATTTTTGTCACCCCCGCCAGTCTGGCTGCCGCCAGCACCGGGGCGGCGATTTGCCCCCGGGTATCCGGCGGGGTCATCAGCACAATTTCGCTGACCCCGGCCAGTTGGGCGGGGAGCACGGTCATCAGCACGGAGGAGGGGTAGGCGGCGGTGTTGCCGGGGATGCACACCCCCACCTTTTCAATGGGGGTATAGCGTTGGCCCATGACCACGCCGTCCCGCTCGTTCAGGACAAAATCCCTGTGGATCTGCCGAGAGTGGAAGGCCCGGATATGCTCCGCCGCAAGCGACAGGGTTTTCAAAAACTCCGGGTCCGTCGCCGCCACGGCGGCATCGATCTCCGCCTCGCTGACCTGTAAGGCCGACAGCACCGCGCCGTCCCATTGGGCGGCATAGCGCAGCAGCGCGCTGTCTCCGTTTCGGCGGACCTCCGCCAAAATCTCGTCCACCGCCGCGCTGACATCCTCCGCCGGTCGGGGGTCCCGGTTGAAAAGCGCCCCGGGGCCAAGGGCGGCAAACTCAAGAATGGGAATCACGCTGCGTCACCTCCGTCAATTTGCCCAGCAGGGCGGCAATCTGCGTCTGCTTAAACTGGTAGCTGCCCCGGTTGGCGATGAAGCGCGCCGAGATGGGCATGAACTCCGTCAAAACCCGCAGGCCGTTCTCCCGCAAGGTGGCACCGGTTTCCACAATGTCCACAATCACGTCGGACAGGCCCAACAGCGGGGCCAGCTCAATGGAGCCGTTTAACTGAATGATGTCAATATCCCGGCCCCGGGCGGCGTAGTACGCCTTGGCAATGTTTACGAATTTGGTGGCCACCCGCAGGGTGCGGCCCGGGTCGTCCTCAAAATTTTCCGGGCCGGCCACGCACATCCGGCAGTTTCCCAGGCCCGTGTCCAGCAGCTCATACACGTCCGCGCCGGACTCCGTCAAAATATCCTTGCCCACAATGCCGATATCCGCCGCGCCGTGCTCCACATAAATCGCCACATCACTGGGCTTCACCAGAAAATAGCGGATGCCCGCCTCCCGGTTTTCCACCACCAGCTTGCGGGTGTCGTTGTAATTTTCCGCACAGCCGTAGCCCACGTCGGCGAGGAGCTTGTAAACCTGATCCCCCAGACGGCCCTTGGGCAGGGCCACATTCAGCAGGGTCTGGGGCGCTTCCTCCGCCTCCGGGTCCGTCAGGCGTTCCAGCTCGTCCAGATACAGCGCAAAGCCGATGGCCCGGGCACCGGGGCGAAACTGGGCCGCCAGGGGGTCGTATCGCCCGCCCTTGAGCACCGCCCGGGGCAGGCCCGCCAGATACCCGTGCAGTACCAGGCCGTTATAGTAGTCAATGCCGCCCACCAGGGACAAATCCAACTGCAGGGATTCCGTTTCGCCCTGCAGTTTTAACGCGGCATACAGGGCGGACAGCTCCGCCAGAGCCTGGCCCTGCATGGCGTTGAGGGCCAGCGGCTCCGCCGCGTCCAGCACCGTTTTCCACTCCCCCGACAATTGCAGCAGGCGGCACAGCGCGTCCGCCCCCTGCCGGGAAAGGCCCGCGGCATCGGCGAGGGTTTGCAGCTCGTGGGCGTTTTTATCCCGGATGCAGTTCAGCAGCTTCCCCCGGACGGCCTCCGGCGCGCCCACCGCGTCGAACAGGCCCATGACAAAGCCCATGTGGCCCAGCTTCAGCACAAAATCCCGGCCCGTGCCCCGCAGACTCTGCACGGCAAGCAGCACCACCTGGGCGCAGGCCCCGTCGTCCACCGCGCCGATGCACTCCAAGCCCATCTGGCTGATTTCCTGAAAGGTGTGGCTCTCCTGACTGGGGCGGTACACGCTCTCGGCGTAGTACAGCCGCTGGCACTCCCCCGGGGCGGGGTTGGCGTTTTTGGCGATGGACAGCGTTACATCCGGCTTCAACGCCAACAGCCGCCCATCCAAATCCGTGAAGCTGATGACCTGCTCCGTGGATAAAAACCGGCGGTTTTCCTGATAGAGGCCGTATTCCTCGAAGCGGCCCATCCGATATTGGCGGTAGCCCGCCTGCTGGTACAGCAGACGCAATTGCAGGGAAACCCGCTCCTGGGGCTTTAAATCCTTCAAATCCAGTTCCATCAAGCAATCCCTCCCTGCGACCAATTTCGGAAATCCCGGTTCGTGGATTCCGCCCCGCAGTTCTTTCCTATCTGCGCATTTTACTTCATTTTGCTAACGAAGTAAAGTGCTAATTCGCTACCACATAAAATTCTCTGTTTTGCACAGAAATTTTTCCTCAGGCCCGGTGTAGCCCGGCATTTTGCGCCGGATTTCAACGAAAACCGGGTACAGAGAGTTTACACCCTGCACCCGGTTTTTTCAATCATTTGTGGGGTTTTAGCGAATTTTTCCCAGAATTTCCCGGTCCATGGGGGAAAACCGGGCGGCGTCACGGCTCCTCAGCGTCAGCGAGAAGGCAAACCCTCCGCCGGAAAGCGAAGCCGCTGTTCCGGCTGAAACGGCCCCGGGGAGTATTCCCCGGGGCCGTTCAATCCGTTTATTGCACCAGTACCACCACATAGGCCGCATACAGCGTCAGCATGGCAAAGCCCTGCCAGCGGTAGAATTTCCCCTTGAACAGCGGCGGGAGAATTGCCAACAGCACCATGGCCATGCACATGGGCAAATCCAGCGCCGTGGTCTGTGCGCCGATGGCCAGCCGCCCGCCGGACACGGCGGAGCACACCGGGAGAATCATGGTCAAATCGATGATATTCGCGCCGATGATATTGCCCACCGACATGGACGCTTCCTTTTTGGCGATGGCGGTGAGGGTGGTGACCAGCTCGGGCAGGGATGTGCCGATGGCCACCATGGTCACGCCGATGATGCTGGAGGGCACCCCCAACACCAGCGCCAGCTCGCTGCCGTAGGTGATGAGCAGGCGGGAGCCGATGACAATGGCGGCGATGCCGATGGCGAACAAAAACAGCTTCAGCGCCATTTGCCGACGGGACACGCCCTTGCGGGGGCCGTGCTCCTCCCGGCTCTCCGCCATCCCCGTCCGGGCGTCCAAAATATTGTTGACCAGATACAGGGCAAACACCGCGAACAGCAGCAGACTGGGCAGGACCGTCAGCTCTCCGCCCCGGCAGAACATCCACAGCAACGCCGCCCCCAGAGCCATTAAAATGGCCTTGCTGTTAAACTGCTTTTTACTGACCATGGAGGGGATACACACCACGGAGATGCCCAAAATCAGGCCGATATTGGCGGTGACGGAGCCAACCGCGTTGCCCACCGCCAAGTCGATCTCCCCTTGCAGTACGCCGGTGACGGACACCGTCAGCTCCGGCAGGGTGGTGGCCAGGGAGACGATGGTGGCCCCGATGATAAACCGGGGGATGCCGGTGGTTTCGGCAATCCAGACCGCGCCGTCCAAAAACCAGTCGCCGCCCTTGACAATGAGAATCAATCCAATCAGGAAAAACAGAACCACTTCAACCATATTCATACTTCTTACCGCTCTTTCCAAAAATAAAGCGAGACTTTTATTGTATGGAGAACCCGATCGAATCATCCGAACGCGGCTGCATACAATAAAAGTCTCGCTTCTTCTGACGTGTCCGGACAGCCAAGCCGCCGAGATGACGAAACACATCACAGTCCCCCGGGGACTGCAAGCTACTCCCTTTTAAGGCGTAAAAACATTATAAAGATATTATAAAGACTTTGTACCGCATTTGTCAACCCGCGTCCCGGAAAACCCGGGGGAAAACCGGGTTTAAGTGAAAAATTCCGGCTGATAGCCGATGTTTTTCTCCCAAATCTGCCG
>JAVVPH010000051.1:0-9854 GCA_036655835.1 Oscillibacter sp. | reverse complement strand
TGCTGCCTGTGTGATGATTTGCGCCCAATCGGGAGATACTGAGGGTATCTTTTTCTGAGGAGGCAGTGCATGAGCGACAGCATGAAAATTGTCATCGCGCTGGGCGGAAACGCCCTGCAATCCCAGCACAGCGAACCCACGGCCCAGGCCCAATTGGAGGTGGTGCGGCAAACCTGCCAACACATCGCCGCCATCAGCGGCCGGGGCTATGAAATGGCGCTGGTCCACGGCAACGGTCCCCAGGTGGGCCGCATTGTGTTGGCGGGGGAGGCGGCCAGAGACGTGGTGCCGCCGATGCCCTTTGACGTGTGCGGGGCCATGAGCCAGGGCTATATCGGCTACCATTTGCAGCAGGCCCTGCGCTTTGCCCTGAATCAGTGCAACCGGGATGTGCCGGTGGTATCTCTGGTGACCCAGGTGGTGGTGGACCGGGAGGACCCGGCCTTTCAAACGCCCACCAAGCCCATCGGTCCCTTTTACACCCAGGCGGAGGCCGACGCCCTGTCGGCGGAAAAGGGCTACACGATGAAGGAGGACGCCGGTCGGGGCTGGCGGCGGGTGGTGGCATCGCCCCTGCCCCGGCGGATTGTGGAGCTGGAGGAGGTCAAGCGCCTTTGGGACCGCGCCATCGTGGTCACCTGCGGCGGCGGCGGGATTCCGGTGGTGGAAAACCCCGACGGGTCCCTCACCGGCGTGGCGGCGGTGATTGACAAGGACTTCGCCGCCGAGCTGCTGGCGGAGCAGGTGGGGGCCGACACCTTTCTCATTCTCACGGAGGTGGAAAACGTGGCCATCCACTGGGGCACACCGGAGCAGGAGGACCTGCGCCACCTGACCCTAGCCGAGGCCGCCCGCCATGTGGAGGACGGGCAGTTCGCCCCGGGAAGCATGCTGCCCAAGGTGTTGGCGGCCATGCGCTTCGCCCGCCTCCACCCCGGAAAGCGGGCCATCATCACCTCGCTGGACAAGGCCATCGACGCGCTGGAGGGCAAAACCGGCACCGTGATCACCTTCGCCTAAGGGCCGTTCACCGCGCCGACAGAGGCCGTTTTCTGCCGGCGCATTTTTTCCCTGTCGTGCATCTGTCCGCAGTATATGGACATTTCGTCAAATAGTTGCGTTTTGCTTGTGTACATTTGTAAATATTGTGCATTGCAATCGATTCAATCGGGCGATATAATCTCGTTAGATACAAAAATGTCATGAATTGTCCGTGCTGTGTGTACAATTTGTCAGTATTCACAAATATTGGCAGGCGGGCAGGCCATGAGATACTGAAATTTGGGAGGCATTTTTATGCTGACACTGGAAATGATTCAGGACGCACAGGGCGCACTGAAGGGCATTGCCCGGCGGACACCGCTGGACCAGGCGCCTAAAATTGGGAAAAACGTGTACATTAAATCCGAAAACTTGCAGCTCACCGGCGCATTCAAGCTCCGGGGCGCTTACAACAAGATTCGCTCCCTCACGGCAGAGGAGCGGGCCCACGGCGTCATCGCCTGCTCCGCGGGCAACCACGCCCAGGGCATTGCCCTCTCCGCCACCAAGCTGGGCATCAAGTCCATCATCTGCATGCCCGCCGGCGCGCCCCTTTCCAAGATTGAGGCCACCAAAAACTACGGCGCGGAGGTGGTGCTGGTTCCCGGCGTGTACGACGACGCGGCGGCAGAGGCCCAGCGCCTGACAAAGGAATGTGGCTACACCTTCGCGCATCCCTTCAACGACCCGCTGGTCATTGCCGGGCAGGGCACCATCGGATTGGAAATTTTGGAGCAGCTCCCCGAGGTGGACCAAGTGGTGGTTCCCATCGGCGGCGGCGGCCTGATCAGCGGCATCGCCGTTGCCATCAAGGCCTTGAAGCCCACCTGCAAGGTCATCGGCGTGCAGGCGGCAGGGGCGGCCTCCATGTTCACCTCCCGCAAGGAGGGCCACGCGGTGGAGCTGGGCAGTGTTGCCACCATCGCCGACGGCATCGCCGTGAAAAAGCCCGGCGATTTGACCTTTGAGCTGTGCCAGAAGTATGTGGACGAAATCGTCACCGTCAGCGAGGATGAAATCGCCTCCGCGATTTTGAAGCTGATGGAGAGCCAGAAAACCGTGGCCGAGGGCGCAGGCGCAACGCCTGTGGCGGCTGTGATGTTCGGCAAGGTGGATGTCAGCGAAAAGAACACGGTTTGCGTCGTCTCCGGCGGCAACATTGACGTGAATATGCTCTCCCGCATCATCACCCAGGGCCTGTCCAAGTCCGGCCGCATCACCGAGTTCACCACCAAGGTGGTGGATAAGCCCGGCAGCTTGATTCAGCTGCTGCAATTGGTTGCCGAAACCGGTGCCAACGTCATCAGCATCAACCACTCCCGGGAGGACAAAAATTCCGACGTGGCGGCCTGCATCGTCTCCATGGTGCTGGAAACCCGGAATGCCGAGCACGTCGCCGAGATTGAAAAAGCGTTGGACGCCAAGGGATACAAGCTGCTGTAAGCAGCATGTTATACATACCGGCGATTTCTGGGTGAAACCGCCGGCCCCATCCCCGCAAGGCTAGAGACAGAAAAACACCACAAGGCCAAAGACAGAAAAACAAAAGAGGAGAGGCGCTTTCGAAGTAGAGATTCGAAAGCCACAGCAAAACATGGAACAGAAGAAGAAATTCAAACTGGGCCTGCTGCCCAAGCTGCTCATCGCCATCGTTTTGGGTTTGGTCATCGGTACCATTGCCCAAAAGACCAATTTCCCCATTATTATTAAAATCGGCGCCACCTTCAACAGCATTTTCGGTAACTTCCTGAACTTCTGCATCCCCCTGATTATCATCGGCTTCGTGGCCCCCGGCATCGCCGACTTGGGCGAGGGCGCAGGCAAGACCCTGGGCATGACCGCCGGTATCGCCTACATCTCCACCCTGATTGCGGGCACCTTTGCCTACCTGGTGGACACCACCATTTTCCCCAGCTTCCTCAAGGTCGGCAGCATTGTCATGGACAACGCCACCAACGCCGAGGACACCATGCTCGAGGGGCTCTTTACCATTGATATGCCTCCCATCATGGGCGTGATGACCGCGCTGCTGATTGCCTTCATTCTGGGTCTGGGCATTGCCGTGACCCACAACAAGCCCCTCAAGGACATATTCTTCGGCTTCCAGGAGATTGTGGAGAAGCTGGTTGCCCACATCTTGATTCCCCTGCTGCCCTTCCATGTGTACGGTATTTTCGCCAACATGACCTATGCCGGCACCGTCATGGAAATCATGAGCGTGTTCATCAAGGTCTTTGGCCTGATCATCGCCATGCACATTCTGATTATTGTGTTCCAGTACACCGTTGCCGGTGCATCTGCCAAGAAAAATCCCTTTGGCCTGATTAAGAACATGATTCCCGCTTACTTCACCGCCATCGGCACCCAGTCCTCCGCCGCCACCATTCCCGTCACCGTGGAATGCACCAAGAAAAACGGCGTGAGCAAGAAGATTGCGGAGTTTGTCTGCCCCCTGTGCGCCACCATCCATCTCTCCGGCTCCACCATCACCCTCACCAGCTGCGCCATCGCCATTATGATGCTCAACGGCTGGGAAATTTCTCTGCGCCAGATGATTCCCTTCATCATGATGCTGGGTGTCACCATGGTTGCCGCCCCCGGCGTTCCCGGCGGCGCGGTCATGGCAGCTCTGGGTATTCTGGACACCATGCTGGGCTTCAACGAGGCCATGCTGACGCTGATGATTGCCCTGTACATCGCTCAGGACAGCTTCGGCACCGCCTGCAATGTCACCGGCGACGGCGCCATCGCTGTGCTGATGGATTCCCTCACCGGCAAGGACCGCAAGAAGGTTGCCGAGACGGCTTCCGCAAATAATTGATTCTCCCTTTTCCCATAAATAACCGCCGCCCACCGAAGCAATTCGGAGGGCGGCGTTTGTTTACGCTGTTCGTTTATGCTGAAAGACCGAGCCGGGTGTGCGGCTCTGGCTTTTTCATGTTTCCCCGGTTAACGCGTCAGCTGTGAATTGCGGGGTGTTGCCCAACATCCCGGCAGGAGCTGCGCTCCACCAGCAGCGGCGTGATGAGCTGGGTGGTATAGCCCGCCCGCTCCTCGCTGTTGATTAAGGTCAACAGCAGGTCCAAGGCCATCCGGGCCAGCAGGGGCTTGCGTTGGTCCAGGGTGGTGAGGCGGATATTGGGCAGGGCCGCGAAATCAATGTTGTCAAAGCCCAACACGGAGAGCCGCCCGGGGATGGACAGGCCCCACTCGTCGGCGGCCTTCATCACCCCCAGAGCCACGGAATCCGTGGCGGCAAACACCGCCGTCTGGGGGAAGGGCTGGCGAAACAGCTCCCCCGCCAAGAGATAGCCGCTGTCGATGGTGGAGGCCCGACCGGGATTTTCCATGGTGCGGACCGTCATGCCCAGATCCTCCGCCGCCAGCACAAAGCCCCGGTGGCGCAGGGCCTGGGTGGCACTGCCGCTCCGCAGGCCCAGATACACCACATCCCGGTGGCCCAGACGATAGAGATACTGCGCCGCCATCCGCCCGCCGGTGGTATTGTCGGTGCTGACGGTGTTGACCCGAATGCCGGAATCCTCCGGCGGGCAGGCCCCCATCAGCACCGTGGGCAGGACGGCCTGATACCGGCAAACCAGCTCCGGCGCGCCGGTGATGGCACTGGAAAACAGCACCCCATCCACCCGCTGACTGATGAGAAAATCAAACAAATCCTCAATGGTGTCGTCCCCGGGGCGGCCGTTGCACAGCATCACCTGATAGCCCTGCTCCTGGGCCATCGTCTCAATATTCAGGGACAGCTCCGCGTGAAAGGGGTTGGAAATGTCCGGCAGAATGACCCCCAGCACCTTGCTCCGGCTGGAGCTGAGGCTCCGGGCCAGGAAATTGGTGCGGTAGCCCTGCTCCCGGCAGAGGGCCAGCACCCGCTCCCGGGTTTCCTCGCTGATTTCCGGTGCCTGGTTCAGCGCCCGGGAAACCGTGGTGACGGAAACCCCGGCGAGCTTGGCAATGTCCTTAATTGTGACCCGGCCCATGGCGGCCCCTCCCCCCAAGCAATTGGTAACGTTTGCGGCGGCAACTGCAAAATACAGATTTTTCAGTATTTCCCCCCGCAATTTACCTATGGAAAAGCAGAAATTCCACATAGAATCCAAGAAAACAGGCGCTTTTTAGAAAACGGTATCGTTTGCACCGCTTTATTTGGTTTCATTATAGCAGGGAAGTCAAAAAAGAGATATTGTATAAGTTGCACAAAAAAGCAAGGGGTTGTCGCACACAAGTGTGGAATATACAGAAATTCTATTGACAAGGCCTGGATAAAAATGCTATGGTAATGGCAGATAGACGAAAACGTTTGCACAGCGTTGCAAGCGCTTTCCGCCGTGTGCGAGAACGAGAAGGAACGAGGGTGCCGAATTGACATGAAACAACACGACCAAACGTACTCCAAGTCCAAACGGCTGAAAAACCAAATCAAAGCCATTGTGACCAACCCGTACAACGTCATTGTGCTGGTGGCCATCGTATTGCTGACGTATTTGATTGTCCTGCCGCTGTTGGATATGTTGACCACCACCTTCCAACTGGCCCAGCGGGATTTGCGGGCCGTCTCCGGCGGCGTGACCGGCGAGTTCACCTTCTACTACTGGCAGCGCCTGCTGGCCAGTGAGCTGTCCATGAATATGCTCATCAAGCCGCTGTGCAACTCGCTGCTGATCGGCGTGGGCGTTTCCATCGGTGCCATCGCCGTGGGCGCGAGCCTTGCTTGGCTGATGATTCGCTCCGACCTGCCGTTTAAAAAATTCTTCTCCCTGGCGGTGATCATCCCCTACATGATTCCCTCCTGGTGCAAGTCTCAGGCGTGGCTGGCCATGTTTAAGACGGAGCGCATCGGCGGCGCGCCGGGCTTTTTAACAAGCTTGGGCATCAACGTGCCGGACTGGCTGGCCTATGGGCCGGTGGCCATCATCATCGTGCTGATTCTCCACTATTACGCGTATACCTACTTATTGGTGTCCTCCGCCCTGAACTCCATCAACTCGGAATTGGAGGAGATGGGCGAGGTTCAGGGTGCGGGCAAGGCCATGATTCTCCGCCGCATCACGCTGCCCCTGGTGCTGCCCGCCATGCTCTCCGCCGTGATTTTGACCTTTTCCAAGGCCATCGGCACCTTCGGCGTGGTGAACTATTTGGGCACCAAGGTCAACTTTTACACCCTCTCCAGTCAGCTGTACATGAACAACAAGTCCCGCAACACGGAAACGGCCTTCGCCATGGCCATCATCATGATTGCCATTGCCTCCATCTCCGTGTTCATCAACCAGCGGCTCATCGGCTCCCGCAAATCCTACGCCACCATCGGCGGCAAGGGCGGGCGGTCCACGCTGATTGGCCTGGGCGGGTGGAAGGTCCCCATCACCCTGATTTTAATTGTCTTTTTCGCCGTGGGCATCATCATGCCCATCGCCATTTTGATTTTGGAGAGCTGCATGATGAAGGAGGGGCTGTACTCTCTGAGCAACTTCACCCTCCACTATTGGATCGGCGACGGCATCCCCAATATTATGGAGGGTCTGCCGGGCATCTTTAAAAATCCCGACTTCCAAAATGCCCTGGTGAACTCCCTGAAGCTGACCTTTATCAACGGTATTTTCGGCACCATCTTCGGGCAGATGCTGGGTTATATCTGCGCAAAGGGCCGGGGCACGCTCCACGGCCGCCTGGTGGAACAGCTGGTGTTTATCCCCTATCTGATTCCCTCCGTGGCCTTTGGCGGCATTTACCTCTCCATGTTCTCCCAGCCCCAGACGCTGTTCGGCGTGGAGCTGATTCCCGCGCTGTACGGCACCTTCGCCCTTTTGACACTGACCTCCGTGGTCAAGCACCTGCCCTTTGCCTCCCGGGCCGGCACGTCCAATATGCTGCAAATTTCCGGCGAGCTGGAAGAGGCCGCCACCATCGAGGGCGCGGGCTTCTTCAAGCGCTTCGTGAAAATTGTCATCCCCCTGTCCAAGGGCGGGTTTATCTCCGGCTTTATGCTGATTTTCGTCTCGATTATGAAGGAATTGGACCTGATTATCCTGATTATGACGCCCAAGACCTCCACGCTCCCGTACTTGGCGTTCCAGTATCAAAACCAGAACGCCCCGCAGGCATCGGACTGTGTGGCGATTGTGATGTTCTCCATCGTGTTTTTGGTGTACGCGCTGGCGAACATCTTCGGAGACGCTGACCTTGCCAAGAGCATGGGCGGCTGAGCAGAATAAAGGAGACGAGAGAAAATGAGTAAAATTGAATTACAGGGTATTGATAAATATTACGGCAAAAACCATGTGCTGAAAAATTTGAACCTCACCATCGAGGACGGGGACTTCATGACCCTTCTGGGTCCCTCCGGCTGCGGCAAAACCACCACACTGCGGGTGGTGTCCGGCTTGGAAAAGCCCCAAAACGGCTTTATCTACATGGACGGCAAGGAGATCGTCAACGCCGCCGAGGCCAATTTCGCCCCGCCGGCCCAGCGGAACTTGAACCTGGTGTTCCAGTCCTACGCGCTGTGGCCCCACATGACGGTGTTTGAAAACGTGTCCTTCGGCCTGAAAATCCGCAAGCTCCCCGCCGAGGAAATCAAAAAAATGGTGGATATGGCCCTGGAGCGGATGCAAATCGGCGAGTACGCCAAGCGCTACCCCACGGAGCTCTCCGGCGGGCAGCAGCAGCGGGTGGCCATCGCCCGGGCCATCGTCTCCGAGCCCCGGCTTTTACTGCTGGATGAGCCGCTGTCCAATTTGGACGCCAAGCTCCGGGTGGATATGCGCTCCGAGCTCAAGCGTCTCCACCACGAAACCGGCACCACCATCATCTATGTCACCCACGACCAGGTAGAGGCCCTGACCATGTCCACCAAAATCGCCCTTTTCCGGCAGGGCGAGCTGGTGCAGGTGGCAAAGCCCCTGGATTTGTACGACAACCCCTGCAACCTCTACGTGGCGGACTTTATCGGCAACCCCAGCATCAACTTTGTGAAGGCGGAGGCCCTGGTGGATGCCGCCGGCATGACGGTAAACGGCCTGCTGGGCAAGATTTTCTTCCCCCGGGCGGACATGACCGCCGACGCGCCGGAGGGCGGCAAAGTCGCTGTGACCCTGGGCGTGCGGCCGGAGCAAATCACCATTTCTCGGGAGAGAACCGCCCCCGAGCAGGTGGAGGCGAAGGTCTATTCCGGAATGCCCGCCGGGTCTGAAACCCTGGTCAGCGTCCGGGTGGGCAGTGCCACCATGACCATCAAGGAGCTTGGCTCCACCCATTACGGAAGCGACGAGACGGTGTATTTGAGCTTCAACCCCCAGAAGGTCAACGTGTTTGATACCCAGCAGGAAAACCTGATTAAATACTCCGTATAACGCCCCGAGAGTGTGTCTCAACGGCGGATGCCGTCAAAAATAACGATTGGAAGAATATTAAGGAGGAAAAGAGACTATGTTGAATCGCAAGAAATGGCTGGCAGGTCTGCTGGCAGTTGTCATGCTCCTTGGCCTGACCGCCTGCGGCGCGCCCAAGGAAGAGCCCGCTCCCGCTCCCGCTCCCGAGGAAAAACCGGCAGAGGCCACGCTGACCGACTGGGAAAAGTCCTCTAACATCTACGCCACCGACGAAACCGACGAGGCCCTCTACGCCAAGGCCAAGGAAGAGGGCGCCACGGTGACCATGTACTCCATCTCCTCTCGCTGCGGCAAGGTCGCCGACGCGTTCATGGCCAAATACCCCGGCATTGAGTGCGTCACCGTGGACATCTCCACCAACGATTTGCTGGAGAAGGTCACCCGGGAATACGAGGCCAAAACCCCCACCGCCGACGTGGTTCACATCAAGGACCAGGACGGCTCCATGTACAAAGAGTACGTGGCCAACAAGGTGTTTTATAACTTCCAGCCCGCGGACATTATGAGCCACATCCCCGACGCTTATAAGGCCACCGCCACCCCGCTGTACATCGAGCTGACCCAGCTGTTCTACAACACTGAGGTCAACCCCGAGGGTACTCCCGTCACCAACATCTGGCAGCTCACCGAGCCGAAGTGGACCGGCAAGGTCATGATGCAAAATCCTCTGGATAACCTCTCCTGGGGCTCCTGGATCACCGGGTTCTGCGTGGGCAAGGCTCCCGACGATTTGGCCGCCGCCTATAAAGAGCTGTACGGCAAGGACCTGGTCCTGTCCGACGGCTGCGCCAACGCGGGCTTTGAATTCCTCAAGCAGCTCCATGCCAACAAGCCCATCTATGCCGCCTCCTCCGACGAGATTGCCGAGGCCATCGGCACCCCCGGCCAGAAGGATGCCCCCATCGGCTTTACCGCCTCCTCCAAGCTCCGCAAGGCCGCCGATAACGGCTGGGTCTTTGCCCCTGTGAACCTGACCCCCGACACCGGCATCCCCGCCATCAACACCCTGTACATCGTGGAAGGCACCCCCCATCCCGCCGCTGCCAAGCTGCTGATCCGCTTCATGATGGGCGGCGTGGACGGCGATTTGAGCGGCTACAAGCCCTTTAACATCCCGGGCGGCTGGCCGGTCCGTGACGACATCGAGCCCGTTGAAGGCTCTGTGCCCTTCGCGGAGGTCAACGTGGCCGACTTCGATGCCGACGAGATCTATGCAAACTACAATACCGTCCGTGACTTCTGGCAGACCCTGGGCTAAGGAAGCTCTAAATCAATCCGCTGCATGGATTGATTCATAGGTTCCCTCATTCACCCGACACAAGCGTTAAACCCCGACAAGCGGCGGGCGGCTGTCCGCCCGCCGCTTCTCTTGGCAAAATCCCCCCGCGCCCCGGATGATGCACCCGG
>JAVVPH010000050.1:0-9939 GCA_036655835.1 Oscillibacter sp. | reverse complement strand
CCGCTGGGCCTCCGGGCTGTACAGCGCTTGGCGGTAACATTCCCCGTTGGCGTTTTGCCGCTCCTCCACCGTGATGCCGATGGCAATGCCCCGCTTTGTGGGAACCCTGCCGCCGGGCTGTGACTCCAAATAGCCCAGGCGCACCAAAGCGTTTGCCAGCTTCACCCCGGAGAGCTTCTCCCGCCCGGCTTGCAGCAGGGCCGCGCTGACGCAGTCGGCAAAGCGGTTGATTCCCAGAGGGCGATCCGAAATTTCCACGGTTTTTTCTAAAAATTCCCCCAAATCTCCGTCAGAAATCGCCGTTTCCGGCGGCAGGTCGTCCGCCGTCTCCGGTCGGGCATCCAAATAGGCGCACAGGGCCTTCAAAAACGGCGCGCCGTAGCGCTCCAGCTTGGTGGCACCCACGCCGGACACCTCCAACAGCGCCGCCGCCGTCCGGGGGCGCTTGCCGCACATATCGATCAGCGTGGTGTCGGAAAAAACCACAAAGGCCGGCACATTCTGGGCCTGGGCCAAGTCCCGCCGCACCTGCTTGAGGGCCGCGAACAGCGCCGGGTCCACGGAAAAGGGCAGCGGACGCTGCTGCCGGGTCTTTTTTTCCTCTTGGGACAGGCGCAGCTTGACCTGCTGGCCCTCAAACAGCACGCCCCGGGCCTTGCTGCCCAGCTGCACCACCGGGTATTCCGACTCCGTCAGGGTCAAATAGTCCCCCACGCACAGGCAGTTCACCATTTCCAGCAGCTTCCCGCCGGAAACCTCCGCCATAATGCCGTAGGTGGAGAGGCGGTTCAGCCCCAGGGAGGCCAGTTTTTCGCTCTTGCTGCCCCGCAGGGTGTCCACCACCAGCTTGGCCCCGTACCGCCCGCCCATCCGCGTGACGCAGGAGAGAATTTTTTGGGCGGCCTCGGTGCAGTCCACCTCCGCGAATTTGGACAGGCAGTTGCTGCAATTGCCGCAGGCAACCGGCTCCGTCTCGCCGAAATAGTCCAAAATATTCTGGCGCAGGCAGGTGGAGGTGAAGCAGTAATCCTTCATCTGCTGCAAGCGGGCCAGGTCCTTTTCCCGCACCGCCGCCTGCACTTCGGGAGACAATTCGCTGGCGTCGCGGTTGTTGTCGATGAAAAAGCGGCAGGTCACCGCGTCCCCCGCGCCGTAGAGCAGCAGGCAGTCCGCCGGTGTGCCGTCCCGCCCGGCGCGGCCCGCCTCCTGGTAGTAGCTCTCCATGTTTTTCGGCATATTGTAGTGGATGACAAAGGCCACGTTGCTCTTGTCGATCCCCATGCCAAAGGCGTTGGTGGCCACCATAATTTTTCGGCGGTCGCAGACGAAATCGTCCTGATTTTGGCTCCGCTCCGCCTCGGAAAGGCCCGCGTGGTAGCGGGTCGCGTCGTAGCCCTCCCCTTGCAGCTTCTCGCAGAGCTGCTCCACATTTTTCCGGGTGGCGCAGTAGATAATGCCGCCGGACTTGGGATTTGCCCGGAGATAGTCGGTGACGGCGCGGTATTTATTGGCGGGCTTTTGCACTTCAAAATACAAATTTTCCCGGTTAAAGCCCGTGGCCATCAAAAACGGCCGCCGCAGCTCCAGTAGGCGCACCATGTCGTCCTTGACCTCCTCCGTGGCGGTGGCGGTGAAGGCGGAGACAATGGGCCGCTTGGGCAGCGCGGCGATAAAGGCGGAAATTTTGAGGTAGCTGGGGCGGAAATCCTGCCCCCATTGGGACACGCAGTGGGCCTCGTCCACCGTCACCATGGCGATGTTGGCCCGGAGGGCAAAGGCCCGGAAATCCGCCAAATCCAGCCGCTCCGGCGCAATGTAAATCAGCTTGTACTGCCCCTGCGCCGCCCGGTCCAGCACCTGCGTCAGTTGAGCCGCGGAGAGGGCGGAATTGATAAACGCCGCCGCCACGCCGCTGGCCCGCAGGGCCTGCACCTGGTCCTGCATCAGGGAAATCAGCGGGGATATCACCAGTGTGATGCCGTCCAGCAGCAATGCGGGCACCTGAAAGCAGAGGGATTTTCCCGCGCCGGTGGGCATGATGCCCACTGCGTCCTCCCCCGCCAACAGGTGGTCGATCACGGCCTCCTGCCCCCGGCGAAAGGTCTGGTATCCGAAATAGTGCCGCAGTACCTCCTGCTTGTCCATGGTCCCATCCTCCCGGAGCGAGGGTCGCCCCACTCGTTTTTTTAGGGAACCTCTGATTCAATCCGTCCCGTGGATTGGCGAGATTGATTCAGAGGTTCCTTAGTATTGTCTCCGCCCGGGCTGTCCCCGGGGCACAGGGCAAACGCAAGGCCTTGGGCCGGAATCGGTCCAAAGCCTTGCGTGACAGCCCACGCCGCCTCAGCGGCTTCGCTTCAAAATTTCGCAGACCAGACGGTACACCCGCTCCGTGGAGGGGATGCTCAGCTGTTCCCGGGTGGAGTGCACGTCGTGGAGCTCCGGCCCCATGGAAATGGCGTCCAGTCCGGGGATTTTCTCAATAAACAGCCCGCATTCCAAACCGCCGTGGGTGGCGGCAATCACGCCGTCCTTGCCGCTGGTGGCCTTGTAAGCCGCCAGGGCCAAGTCCTTGAGGGGGGAGTGCTTGGCGTACTGCCAGCCGGGATAGGCGTTGCGCTGATGGACCGTGCCCCCGGCAAATTCCACAATGGCCTGCACCCGCTGGGCCAGCATCTCCTTTTGGGAGGCGATGCAGGAGCGGATGGAGAGGGTGAAATGCAAACCGTCGGACTCCATGCCCATCACCCCCAGATTCAGGGACGTTTGGACCAGACCGGGGAAATCCACGTTCATGGCCTCCACGCCCTGGGGCAGTGCCAGCAGGGTGTGCAGCAAAACGGCGGTATCCCGGGCGCTTCTGGCGTGGGTGAGGGGCGCTTGGTCGCAGTGCAGGGTCACCCCGTCGTCACAGCCCGCGTATTCGCCCTTGAGAATCCCGTCAAATTCCCGGATAAAGGCCTCAAATTCCGCCGCCTTTTCCGGGGGAATCGCCACCTGCGCGTCGTTCCGGGAGCAGATCACGTTGTCAAACCGCCCGCCCCGGATGTCCGCCAGGCGCAGACCGGGGATGCGCTCCATAGCCGAATAGAGGACCCGGCCCATGAGCTGGTTGGCGGAGCCCCGGCCCTTGTCGATGTCAGCGCCGGAATGTCCGCCCTGCAAGCCGCTCAGGCACAGGTGATAGCCCGTCTCCCCCGCCAAGTCCTCCGCCTCACAGGGGAAAAAGCAGTCCGCCCGCAATCCGCCCGCGCAGGAGACGGTGAATACCCCCTCCTCCTCGGAGTCCAGATTCAGGAGCTTTCGGCCCTTTAAATCCGAGCAGTCCAGGGCAAACGCGCCGTCCATGCCCGTCTCCTCGTCCACGGTGAACAGCGCCTCCAGCGGGGGATGCGCCAGGGTGTCGTCCGCCAAAATCGCCAAAATCATGGCTACCGCGATGCCGTTGTCCCCGCCCAGGGAGGTGTTTTTCGCCCGGAGCCAGGTGCCGTCCGTCTCCAAATCCAAGCCCTCTGCGGCCATATTTTTGGTGCAGTCCTCCGTCATGGCGCAAACCATGTCCAGGTGGCCCTGCAAAATAATCGGCTCCGCCCCCTCGTAGCCGGGGGAGGCGGCCTTCCAGATGATTAAATTGTTGCACGGCTCCTGCCGGTAGGTGAGGCCTAAATCCCGGGCAAAGCCCGCGCAGAGGTCGCTGACGATTTTTGTGTTGCCGCTGCCGTGGGGCACGGCGCAAAGGGCCTCAAAATACGCAAATACTTTTTCCGGTTGAACGCCTGTTAAAATAGCCATATGCTTCCTCCTGACAATACAGCCCATGCCTGCGGCATGGGCTGTATGTGAAATTCTTTGGATGGACCGTTTTGCCTCTTAAACAGGCAAAATGCCGTTGCTTTGCCGCCCAAATCAGCGGCTCAGCGGATATTAGCGGACATTAAATGTCGCCCATGAGCATGGACCCGTCGTCGGGAACCTCCGCAGGTGCCTCTTCCTCTTCCTGTACCATGGGTTCAAACTTGGAGAGGTAGACCTCCGCAGGCAGTCCCGCCAAAAAGGCCGGCAGGTTGACGGCGATATTGTCCAGCTTGTACGGAACAGGCAGTGTCACGGTGATCGTCTCCTCCGTGCCGCCCTTTTCCGGGGTGATTTCCAGGGTCATGGTAATTTTTTGCCCGATGCAGGTGGCCGCTCCCCTGTTTTCACGTTTCTTGTCGTAAAGCTTGGCCACCTGTTCCCCGTCCACGGATACCACGACCTTATAGGCCGCGGCGTAGGTGGTTCCGTTGTAATCCAAGGAGGCGTTGTCCAGATACACGGTGTGTCCCCGGCCAATCACCATCATGATGCCCGCAATGACAAGCAGGAATACAACGGCGCCCACCCGGAAGAAAATGGCGCGTTTGCTGGTTTTTTGTTTCATTTTTTGCCCTCCTCCTTCTGCGCAAACCGAAGCAGCCGACCGGTATTGCCCTTGGCCCGGCGTTTTTTCGTCTCGTACATAATCAGAGCAAGGGTGATGACGCCATAGGACGCAAACACACGGAAATACTCACCAATCATGGAGTCTCCGGTGATTTTCGCCCCTGCCGCCGGTGCCACAATGAACATCAGATGGAACAAGGTGACACCCAAAAACACGTTGCCGATGGAGGCCTTGTCCACAGACGCGCCGCCCACCAGCAGTGCCGCGATGCAGAACATACCGATTTGCACGTGGGAGCTGTAAGTGGAGATATTGCCCATGTTTTGCAGATAGATGACCATGCCGAAGCCCGCCAAAACCGTGGACATCACCATGGCGATGATGCGGGTGCGCTCCACATTGATGCCGGCGTCCCGGGCCACGTCCATGTCCTGGGCCACCGCCCGCATATCCTGGCCCAGCTTGGTCTTGCGGAACCACACGAGGAACAGGCACAGCAGGCCAATCACGGCAAAGGTCAGCAGGGGGATTTTCACGCCGCCGATGCGCAGGGCGAACAAATTGTCCAGGCTCTGCCGCATTTGCAGGAGACTGGTGGTGTTGCGGATGCCGTAGCCTCTGGTGTTGCGGATGGAGGCGTGGATAATGGGAATGATGGAGCCCATGACATACAGCACCACAAACTGGTACAAGCCGTTCATAAAGAAGCTGATGATATAGCTGGTGATCATCTCCCGGCCCTTGGCCCGGTTCATCATCTTTCCGCAGAAAATGCCCAACAGGACAGACAGCGGAATGGAGAGAATCATGGCAAGGATAATGCCGGGGATGCCCCAAATCTGCCAGTCAGCCACAAAAATCAGGGCGATCTGGGCGGACATAGCCCCCAGCGTCATACCGAAGTTCAGGCCCATGCCCGCCATAATGGGGATGAGCAGGCTGAGAATCAAAAAGGTGTTGCGCCCCATCCGGGTGACGATTTCGTTGACTAAATATCCGGGGGAAAAGCCGGACAGGGGAATACAGACGGCGCAAATTATGATAAACATCAGGGGTACGGAGTTGTTTTGCGCCAGCCCCAGCAGACGATTGCCGCCGTTTTTGTTTGGTTTCATATTCATTTCGCGCCCTCCGTCTTTCTGGTCAAAGCATAGAGAATCATACCGTTGGAAACCACCTGACGGATGACCTCGCTCATGTCCATGTGAATCATGGCATTCATCACCGTCGGGGTCATGGTGACGATACCCTGAAAGAGGAAGGTGCCGATGACGACGTTGGTGATGGACGCTTTATTCACCGAAGCGCCGCCGATGAGAAGGGCGGAAACCGCAGGCAGCGCCATGAAAAACGGCGCTGTATAGAGCTGAATAAAGCCGAAGCCCTGCTGATAGACCAGAATACCGATGGCTGCCAACCAGGTGGACATGACCACCGAGAGGAGTCTGGACTTGTTGATATTGATGCCGGAGGCCCGGGCGAAGGTGGGGTTGGAGCCCACCGCCGTCATGGCGGTGCCGGTTTTGGTGTGCAAAAACGCCCACATCAAAAAGGCCAGCAGCGCGAAAAACAGGATGGTGCCCACGGGGATGACCAGATTGATGCCAAAGCGGTTCAAGTCAATTTTCAGGAAATTGGCCAGCACCTTGTCGTAAAAGCCCTCCAGGGAGATGGTGGTGCGCAGGCCCTTGCCGGACAGGCCCCAAACCATTTTGGGGTGGTGATACGGCAGCAGCAGCCACATCATGCACATAAAGGAAACCGAGGAAAAGCCCACGTAGGTGGCAATCATCATTTCCCCGCCCTTGATTCTGTTCAGCAGTGCGCCGTAGCCGCCGCCAAAGAGCAGCGCGAAGGGGGTGGCGATGACAATGGCCATCACAAAGCTCATGATACCGGTGTTTCCAAACTCGATGGACAGTGTCGCGCCCAGCAGGCCCGAGATAATGCCCAGCGGCAAGCCGAAGTTCAGTCCGCAGCCCGAATGCACCATCGGCACCATGGCCAGCACCAGCACCGCGTTCCAGCTAAAGCGGTTGATGGTGTTGGAGAGCTGGGTTGCCAGGTCCGCGCCCACAAAGGGCGCTGTTACAAAAAGAAGCAACAGGAATCCGGTGATAATCAATCTCGGCAGGCCGAAATTGTCCAGCAGCTCCTTAAATCGTGTCTTATTTTCAAGCGTCATTGGTTCATTTGCTGTCTTGCCCATACTGCCTTCCTCCCTATTTAACCTGGCTGACCATCAGCATACCAAAGTCCTCTGAGGACCCGGTCGCCGGCAGGATTCCAGCAATTTTACCGCCTGAGACGATGGCAATGCGGTCACAGGTGGTCCGCAATTCCTCCAGCTCGGACGAAATCATCACGACGGTGACGCCGTGTTCCCGGTTGAACTGCTTCAGCGCGTCCAGCACCAGTGCCTTCGCGCCCACATCAATGCCCCGGGTCGGCTCGGATACGAAGAGGAACTTCGGCTCCAAGGCAAAGGCCTTTGCCAGGCACACCTTTTGCTGGTTGCCGCCGGAGAGCTCCTTGGCCTTTTGCAGGGAGCCGGTGCATTTGATTTGCAGCTTGTCGATATATTTTTCGGTCACTTCCCGGATGGCCTTGCTGTCTCGCCAGGTGATGAGGCCGCCCAGATATTTCTTCAAAAATTTGCCTTGGATCTGCATGGCGGAAAAGGCGATATTCCACTCCAACGTCTCGTCCAGCAGCAAGCCCACGCCGCGCCGGTCCTCGGAGACGAAGGCCAGGGACGCGTCCAGACAGTTTCTCGGCGCGTTCAGGGGGATGGCCTTGCCGTCAAATTCCACGGTGCCGCCGGCGCTGTAAAGCCCCATCACACCGTTGGGAATCCCCAGCTTGCCCTGTCCGGCCAGTCCGCCGATGCCGAAAATCTCGCCCTCTTGAATGTCCAAATTCACATCGCGCACGGTTTCGCCGGGCATATCCACCCACAGATCCCGCACGGAGAGAATGGTTTTGGCGTTGGGGTTGCCCGCAAAGTCCGTGTGGACGGCGGCCTGGATGTTCCGGCCCACCATCCATTTGGTGATGTCCGCCACGTCGGTTTCCTTGGCGGGAACGTCCTTGACCACGTAGCCGTCCCGCATGATGACCACCTTGTCGCAAACCGCCAGAATCTCGTGGAGACGGTGGGTGATGAAAATGACGGCAATGCCGTTGGCGGCCATGCCCCGGATGGAGGACAGCAGTGCCTCCGCCTCCTGCTCCGTCAAAACGGCAGTGGGCTCGTCCAGAATCAGCAGCTTCAAGTTGCCCTTGCTCAGCTCTCGGGCAATCTCGGTGAACTGCTTGTGGCCGACGGGCATATCACTGATGGCCATGTCCGCGTCAATCTCCACGCCCATTTTTTCAATGGCCGTGGCAGAGAGCTTCGCCATCTCTTTATAGTCAATGGTGTTTAATCTGCTTCCAAAAATTTCCGAAATTATGTTGGTTTTCATAGGTTCCCGGTTCAGCAGAATATTTTCGCTGGCAGTAAAGCCGGGAATCAGGGAAAACTCCTGATGCACCATGCCGATGCCCATGTCCAGCGCGTCAAAGGGGGTGGAAAAGTTGACCTTTTCGCCGTTGATGAGGACATCTCCGCCGTAGCCGCCGGTTTCCCGGATGACATCCATGCCGAAGAGCAGCTTCATCAGGGTGCTTTTGCCCGCGCCGTTTTCACCGACCAGGCCCAAGACCTCGCCGGCTTGCAGGGTGAAATTGATATCCGTCAAAACTTGGTTTCCGAAGAAATCCTTTTTGATATTGCGCATCTCCAACAAAGGAGTGTTGTTATTGATCATAGTGATTCCCCATCTAAAACGGCAGGGAGGAGGGCAAATCCCTCCCCCCTGCGTTTCGAAACTTATTATTTCTGTTGAAACCTGTCTTACTTCACGGTGAAGTACTTCTCGGGCACCTCAACCTTGGTGGAGCCCATGAAGTGGCCGGGATTGCCCATGATATAGGTGTCCTGATAGACCAGGAACACGTTGTCGGACTTCACGCCGCTTTCCACGTTGGTGTAGCTGGAGCCGTTCCACTCCGCCTTGGGGGAGAAGACCTGATAGGCCTTGGCGATGTCGTCGATGTCAGCCAGCTCGCTCTCGCCGTTGAGGACGTTCAGCGCGTGCTGGGCCAGGCCGGCAGAGGTGGTGTAGCCATAGGAATAGGCCCAGGTGCCGAAGTGGTCAGCGCCGCCCTTTTCCACGATGGTGGACTCCACCTTGGCGAGAATCTTCTCAAAGTCGCCGGCTTCGGCGGTGAGGTCAATGCCCAGAGCACCGGGATAGCCCATCAGCGGAGAGGGCAGGTCGGCTTCGATGAAGTAGCCGCCGTATTGCATCAGCTGCTTGAGCAGAGGCTCGGTGTGGGCGTCGTTGGTGCAGAAGTAGGCGGCGTTCTTGCCGTATTTGTCCACCCACTCGGGAACCTTCTCCAGAATGTATGCCTGTGCGCCGGCGACGCCAACGTCAGACGTGGGGTCGGGAGCGGTTTCCAGCACGAACTTCATGCCAAATTCATTGCAGGCTTCCTTCATAACGGCAACACGGCGGCTCATGGTCTCATATGCCATGTGGCGGGGGAAGGAGATGTGAACGAAGGTGTCGCAGCCCAGCTCATGGGCGGTGCGGATGATCAGATAGCCACGGGCGACGAAGTCGTTGTTGCAGACCAAGTCAGCGGCACTGCCGATCTCAGGCAGATCCTCGTGGGACTCGCCGGCGATGCAGAGGATGTCAGGATGGGTTTCCTTGATCTTACGGAAGGCCTCGGTGGTGCCGGGGACGGCCTGGTTGACGATGATGGCCTTCATCAGAGGATCGTCGGACAGGTTGACGATGGTCTGAATGGTGGTCTCCAGCTCCTCGGTGAAGTTGTCGGGGTACGTGGCCAGCTTGACCATATCCTCGCCGTACATGGCCTGGAAGGCCTCGGCGCCGCGTTTGTCGTCCTCAGACTGAGAAACGGAGCCGGTGACGATGCCGATGTGGAACGCCGCAGCCTCGGGTTCGCCGGCGGCGGGAGCGTCGGGTTTTTCAGCGGGGGGCGTTGTGCCGCCGCATCCGACCAGTGCAAGGAGCATACCGGTTGCAAGCAAGATACTGATGAGCTTCTTCATACTAACCTCCAAATTTTTACGTTACATGGGAAATAAGTGAACTTTTTTATTGTAACATATGCACCTGTTTTGTCAATGGTGGAAAATTTCGATTTTCTCACAAAACTTTTAAAAACAGCCGGAAAACAGGCAAATATCAGGGGGAAATCCGCTGGTTTGCAGGTAAAATCTACAAAAGTGGGAAAATTGCATATTCCCGGTCCCCTTTTCAAAACCCCCGGGACAAAGCAAATAAAAAACCTCCCAAAGCCCTGCGGCTCCCCACAGAACGCCCATCGTTGCCCCTGCGGTTGCGACCACATTGCGACCACAAACGAAAAATAGAAAAAGAAAAATCCCTAGAACCATTGCGGTTCTAGGGATTTTCATGGTAGACGATATAGGA
>JAVVPH010000049.1:0-9941 GCA_036655835.1 Oscillibacter sp. | reverse complement strand
CTGGACACCCAGGATATGTGGACCTATTGGCTGGGCCAGAATCCCAATATGTAATCCGTTTCCCAAGGTAAAAATCCCAGGAGGGCGGGCGGCTCTGCCGTCCGCCTCCGTAGGAAAGGTGCTTTATGAACACAGACGAATGGAAACAACTGAAAAAGGAAGAGCGGACCCGGGACCGGGCAAAGCGGTCCCAGCGTTTTTGGAGGTCGTTTCTATTTACAGAGAATGGAACCGTGAAAAGCACCCTGCTCCTGAACTCATTTTGTCTCAGCGTGGTTTGTATCGTGGTGTATATCGCCGCTTTCTACGTTCTGATTGACCTGCTGCACCCCCTTGTGGCGGAGCGGAGTGTGTTTTTCATCAACCTGGTGGAGGCGTTTGTGCCGGCGCTGGCAGGCACCGCCGTGTGCAGCTTGGCTTGGTTTATCTCCAAGGAAAAGCGGCTGCTGCCCGCCACCTATCTGTGGCTGACACTGATGGCGGTGGCCTGCTTTATCACCATGCTGGTCATTTTGGGGGACGATGCCCAGGCCCGGGGACTGTTTTTTCAGTTCTTTGCGCTGTTTGTCCCCGCCCCTGTCCTGACAGGCGGGGCACTGAGCTTCTTCCTCTATCTGCGCTATCGGAAAAAGAGAGCGCTTCCGCCGGAACTGCAAATGCTTTGAAAAGGCTGTGAAACGATGATTGATACCGTACTGTTTGATATGGGCGGCACCCTGGAGGATCTTTTCTCCGACGAGGCGAGAGAGATTCTCGCCACGGAAGGGGTTTTGCGCATCCTGCGGGAAAAGGGTTTTGCGGTGAACGATGACGTGGCCACCGCAAGACGGAAACTACTGAGCGCATGGGACCGGTATTATGAATACCGCAAGCCCATTATGCGGGAGCTGAAGCCCGAAGAAATTTGGGGCAATTTCCTTTTGAAGGAGTTTGGCATCAGCTATGAAGAAATTTTGCCCTACGCCGAGGAGCTGGCCCATATGTGGGAAGTGACCCACTTTACCCGTACCCTGCGGCCCCATGTGAAGGAACTGCTGGAGGGCTTGCAGGGCCTGGGCATGAAGCTGGGCGTGGTGAGCAACACCGCCAGTCTCTATCAGGTTTATGAGGTCTTGAAGGACTATGGCATCCGGGATTATTTCCAGAACGTCACATTGTCCTCCGTGACGGGCTATCGCAAGCCCCATCCGAATATTTTCCGCATTGCCCTCTGCGAGATGCAGGCCGACCCCACCCGCTGCGCCTTTGTGGGGGATACCCTCTCCCGGGACGTTATCGGCCCCCGGAGCGCGGGCATCACCACCACCTTCCAGATTCAATCCTTCCTGACCCAGTCCCGGGACGTGGACGTGCCCAAGGAAATTCAGCCAACCTACAAGGTGGAGGACATTTATCAGGTCTACGAAATTCTGAAAGCCCAGAGGGGCAATTGAATTCAAAAAGCATCGCCCCCTGTCATTTTGACAGGGGGCGATGTTTTTATATAGGAATCGTGTTTGCCGCTTAGTAGCACTCGCGGTAGATGCGCTCCATCAGGGGCAGGTCCATGGGGACGTAGGAGTTGGTGATCAGGCGCTGCTGGTTTGCCTCCACGGAGAGGGGGAAGCCCTTGATGTCCGCCTCGGTGAAGCCCACTTCCTTCAGGGGGCGCAGGGGCAGAATCTTCTCCAACAGCTCGTTGAGGGTGGCGATGGCGTTCTCCGGCTTGCACTCCAGAATCCGGGCAATCATTTCCTTGAAGCGCATCAGCTCGCCGGTGGGATTCTGCTCGTCATAGACCTTCAAAATCTCGCCGAAGAGCATATAGTTGCTCTCGCCGTGGGGCACATGGTAGGTGCCGCCCAAGGGGAAGCTCATGCCGTGGACCGTGGCGCAGCCGGCCTTCAAGAAGGCAATGCCCGCGTAGAAGGAGGCGGTGCTGAACTGGTCAAACAGCTCAAAGCGGGCCTCGGGGCCTTTTTCGCCGATGAGACGGAAGCCCTGCAAAAAGACCTCCATCGCCTTCACGGAGAACATCTCCGAGGTCATGGTCTTCCGGCTGGGGGAGAGGAAGGACTCCGTTGCGTGAATCAGCGCGTCAATGGCGGAGCAGGCGAAGGGCTTGTAGGGCAGGGTTTTCAGCAGCTCGGGAATCAGGCAGACCTTATTGGGGATGATGTCGTCCGACACCAGGCCCAGCTTCGTCTCGCCGCCGGTGAGCTTGCCGTCCTTTTCGTCCTTGACAATGGCGACGGAGATGTTGGTGCACTCGCTGCCGGTGCCGCAGGTGGTGGGAACGGCGATGACGTCCTTCTCGTGCTGCACGGGGAAGCGCTTGAAATACAGCTCGTGGACGCTGGTGGGACGCTTGCAGCCCAAGAGCTTGCACAGGTCCAAAATCGCGCCGCCGCCCACGGCGATGATGCGGTCATAGCTCTCGTAGGGAATGGCATCGTACATGGTCTGAATCATGGCCTCGGAGGGCTCGCCTGCGCCGAACTTCTCCTGGAACACAAATTGGCACTCCAGGTTCAGCTCCTTCATAAAGGGGGTGTAGATGAACTCGTTGGTCAGCACCACGTCCCGGGCGTTCAGCTTAAATTCCTCTGCCAACTGGGCGAAATTGACAAACTTGTAGACGGTGGGGGCAAAAATAATCTCTCTCTTGTCAGCCATCAAGGAAGCACTAAAAGTATCCATGGTTGTTCTCCTTTTTCAATTCATTTTTAAAGTGGAAAAACGATATACGTAATCGTTTGTCTCCGGGAATCAAGCCCGGCGAGCCTCCCGAAAGGGGGACTCGCCCGGCGGGGATCGTTACTTGCGGGAGATGGCCTTTTTCACGGCGGCGACAATATTGGCGGCCCGGAGGCCGTACTCGTCCATCAGGAAATCCTGAGGACCCACCTGGCCGAACAAATCCTGCACGCCCACAAATTCCTGAATGGTGGGGCAGTTTTTCGCCAGACAGTTGGCCACCACGCTGCCCAGGCCGCAGGTGGTGTTGTGGTTTTCGGCGGTGACAATGGCACCGGTTTCCCCGGCGGCCTTGAGCACCAGTGCCTCGTCCAAAGGCTTCCAGGTGAACATATCGATGACGCGGACGGAGATGCCCTCCGCCGCCAGGGCCTCGTAAGCCTTCAGGGACTCATCCACCATGATGCCGGAGGTGATGATGGTGGCAGCGTCCCTGTCGCTCTCGTGAAGGGTCACGCCCTTGCCGATTTCAAACTGGGAGCCGTCGTCGTACACCTTGACAACGCCCTTGCGGACAAAGCGGGTGAAGGACACGCCCTCCACAGCGGCAAGACCACGGGTGACACTGTCCAGTTGGGCATAGTCCGCGGGGTCCAGCACGGTGGTGCCGGGGATGGAGAGATACATGGCGGCATCCTCCAGGGGCATATGGGTGCCGCCGTTAAAGGCGGCGGTCACGCCGGCGTCGGAGCCCAGAACCCGGACGCTCAGGCCCGCGTAGGCCGCAGACATATACACCTGGTCGTAAACCCGGCGGGAGGAGAAGCAGCCAAAGGAGTGCATAAAGACCTTTTTGCCTGTGGCGGCAAGACCGGCGGCCACGCCCATGGCGTTGGCCTCGGCAATACCGGCCTCAAAGGCGCGGTCGGGATAGTTTTTTTGCAGTTGTACGGTGTTGATGCAGCTCATTAAGTCGCAGTCCACGTAGCAGATGGACTTGTCCTCTGCCATCATCTCGTTCAGGGCCAGAGCAAGACCATCGCGGCAGGCGCGGGAGTCTTTTTCGTGTTTACCCAGTAATTTTACATTCATGATCTTACCCTCCTTATGCGTTCTTGGCATCAGCCAGTGCTTGCTCGGAAATGGCCAACGCCTCCAACCACAGCTCTTCCTTGGGTTGAGAGGAGTGGTCGTGCTTCACCTCGGCAAAGCTTGCGCCCTTGCCCTTGCAGGTGTTGAGCACAATGCAGGAGGGCACGCCCTTTTTGGCGTAGGCGTTTTGAATGGCGTCGTAAATCGCCTTCACGTCGTGGCCGTCAATGCTCTGGGTGTACAGGCCGAAGGCCTCCGCCTTTTTGGCCAAATCGCCGTGGTCCAGAATATCCTTTGTGGCGCCGTCCAACTGATAGCCGTTGTTGTCGATGAACACCACCACGTTGTCCAGCTTGTGGGCGTAGGCAAAGTGGAAGCCCTCCCAAACCTGGCCCTCGTCGGCCTCGCCGTCACCCACAACCAGGAACACATGGTTGTCCCGGCCGTCAATTTTGTTGCCCAGCGCGGCACCCATGGCAGTGGACACGCCCTGGCCCAGAGAGCCGGTGGTCAAATCCACGCCGGGGGTCAGCTTGCGGTCTGTGTGGCTGGGGAATTTGGTATGGGGCTGGTTGAGGGTGTAGGCCTCCTCCATGGGGTAGTAGCCCATCAGGCCGAAGGTGGCGTAGGCCACGGGGCCGGCGTGACCCTTGGACAAAACCAGCCAATCCCGGTCCTCCCAACGGGGGTTTTTCGGGTCAAATTTCATGACCTCTCCGTACAGCACCGCCATCATATCGGCCAGATCCATGGAGCCGCCCACATGGCCGAAGCCACGGGAGTGGATGACTTTCAAAGTCTCCAGACGGATCTGTGCTGCCAGAACCTTACATTTCTTCTCGTCCATCAATGTTTCTTCCTTTCCATTTTACGTTGAGTGCCCCACGGGAAACTCCGGCGGGACGCGTGACTCACAGGTTTATATCGGGAATTCGTCCAAACGGACGGGACGCGCCTGCTGTGCGGAGCGGCGGCAGGCCAATGCCAAAAGCGTGGCCTGAAGTGCGTCATCCGCAGTAACTGGGACTGGGTAATCGTTTTCCACAGCGGCAATAAATTGCCGCACTTCTTCTTGGAAGGCGGGAAGGTATCGCTCCAGAAAAAAGTGAAGCGGTTTTTCACTTGTCACGCCTTGGGCAGTGGAGAGAACGGCGGAGGAGGGGGCGTCGTTTCCGATGGCGACGCTGCCAAGAGATCCGAATACCTCGGCCCGCTGGTCATAGCCATAGGCCGCCCGGCGGGAGTTGTCAATCAGGGCCAGTCCGCCGTGGCGGAGCTTTAGGATGACGGCGGCGCTGTCCACATCACCGGCCTCGCCGATGGCGGGGTCAATGAGCACAGACCCGGCGGCGTAGACCTCGGTCACCTCGTCGCCGGAGAGAAAGCGCACCATGTCCAAGTCGTGGACCGTCATGTCCAGAAACAGTCCGCCGGAGGACTTCACAAATTTCGCACTGGGCGGCTCGGCATCCCGGGAGCAAATTTTGATCATCTGCACCTGGCCGATGCTGCCCGCTGTGACGGCCCTGCGGAGGGCCTGAAAATTGTGGTCGAAGCGGCGGTTGAATCCCACTTGATATTTTAACCCACTTCCCCCGGCTACGTCAATGACCGTTTGTATTTTAACAAGCTCTAAATCCACCGGCTTTTCGCAAAATACGTGTTTTCCGCTCTCCAATGCCGCAACAGAGATGGCGGCGTGGGTGTCCGTGGAGGAGCAAATGAGGACCGCGTCGATGGCAGAATCTTGCAGTAAAACGCGGAAATCCTCTGTGAGGATTTCCGCGCCCGCCTTGCGGGACAAGGCTTTCACGTGATCGGTGATGTGCGGCGCGGCAATGCCGCGAATGTGGGCGGAGGGAACGCCGGTTAAAATACTCTCAATGTGCACCTGCCCGATGCGCCCGGCTCCGATAATCCCGACTTGCAGCATAAAATTTTCTCCTTATTCACAAAAGAAAACGATTTTCTCGAAAAATAGAGCATTTATTGGTAGAATATCCCCGCGCCCTCCACCATGGCGTCATAGGCGCGTTTTACTTTTTCATAGTTTTTGTCTCGGTCCAGGGCCACGCCCCGGCCCACGCCGTCCACCACGCGGCCCACGCCGATGGTTTCCAAGCGCCGGTCCAGTTCCTCCAACAGCGCGGGGGCGGAGCCGGGCTCCGTGGAGCGACCGTCAAAAATCACGTGGAGATAGACCCGCGTGAGGCCCCGGGCCTTGGCCATCTCGCAGATGGAGAGGGGGTAGTCAATGCAGCCGTGGGAGGATTTGTGGGTCAAGTAGGCCAGAAGATGAAGGGCGGAGTCGTTTTTCCGGGCGTGGTCAATGGCTTCCAAAAAAATGGGGTTTTGTTGGAAGCTGCCGTCCTGCACGGCGGCATCCAGCCGCACATCGTCCTGCATCACGCAGCGGCCCGCGCCAAGATTGGAGTGGCCCGCCTCGGAGTTGCCCGCCTTTCCCGCGCCCAGGCCCACCGCCTCGCCGGAGGCGTGGAGCTTGGAATGGGACCGGGTGGCCAGCAGAGCGTCCCAATAGGGGGTGTCCGATAGGTGGATGGCGTCGTTGTCCGTGCCGTCGCCCAGGCCCCAGCCGTCGCAAATAATCAGCAGCATTTTTCGATTCTGCCCGAATTTGTGGCCCTGGGCCAGAGAGACGCCGTCCATTTCGGCGGGCTTAGGCAGACCCATCACGTCCAGCACCGTGGGGGAGACATCGCTGAGAGCGCCGTCCCGCAGGGCGATGGGGGCGGGGTCCATGGGGTCAATCAGGATAAAGGGGACCTGATTTTTGGTGTGGGCACCGTCGGGCTTACCGGCGGGGGTGCGCAGAACTTCGATGTTGCCGTGGTCGGCGGTGATGGCAACCACGTAGTGTTTGGCCAGGGCGTCCTCTACCACTCGCTCCAAATGATGGCTCACATGGGAGCAGGCCGCCAGCTTCGCCTCGGAATGGAAGGTGTGGCCGACGACATCGCCGTTGGCGAAATTGGTGACGATAAAATCGTATTTCCCCAGGGCGTCCATGACCGTGTCCGCCACCTGGGGCAGGGACAGCTCCGGCTGCTGATCAAAATCAATGCCCTTGGGGGAGGGGATGCACACGTCGTCCTCCCCGGGGAAGGGCTGATTTTCGCCGCCGTTGAAGAAGAAGGTTACGTGGGCGAATTTCTCCGATTCCGAGCAGTGAAATTGGGTTTTTCCCTGTTCGGACAGCACCTGCGCCAGGGGCTTTACCACATGACTGGGGGCAAAGGCAATGGGCAGATTCTTGAATTTATCATGATACATGGTCATAATCACGAAGTCAAGCTGATGCAGCCTGCGCCGGGGTACCTTGTCAAAGGGATCGTCGGTGAACAGCTCCGTCAGCTCAATTTCCCGCTCGCCCCGGCGGCAGCAGAAAATGACCGCGTCCCTGTCCTGAATTTTGCCTACGGGTTTGCCGTCCTCCACCAAAACCATCGGCTCCAGATGGTAGTCGTCCAGACCCTGGGCATAGGCGCGCTTCACGGCCTCCGCCAACTGCGCGCCGCCACAATTCCGTGCAGACATTTTACATCGCTCCCTTCTCTGATTGCCCCGCCGTGGGGAGCAGCAGCTTGCCGGTGTCCACCTGCCCGCAGGCGGGGAGAAAGTCCAGCAGCTGGGTGAATGTGTTGATTTTGCAGTCGGGCCTGTTTTCCTCCGTCAGCTTCAGGGGCTTTTCGCGGTTGTACTGCACCGCCACCGTCAGCCCAAATTCCACGGCCTTGGCCCCCACAATGTCCCGGTTGAGGTTGTCGCCCACGTAGCAGCAATTTTCCGGCTGTGCGCCCACCGCCTCCATGGCGTAGTAGTAAAGGGCGGGCTGGGGCTTGCGGAGATAGGTGACGGAGGACTGCTGGACGGTTTTAAAATAGGGCCGCAGACCGTCTGCGTCCAGCCACTCGTCCACCTCCCGCTTGCCCACCAAATCGCTGATGATGCCCAGGGTGTAGCCCCGGCGGCACAGCTCCTTCACGGTGTCCGCGCCGCCGTCCACCACCCTGCGGATGCCCTTGCTCTGCCGATATTGATACGTCAGCTCTCCCGCGTTTTGGAGCATCAAGGCCCGGGGAAAATCGTAGCCCAGCCAGCGGGTCCACAGCACCTCCTCCGGTGCCTCGCACATAAATTTCAGCGCCCAGTCCCGATAGGCGGCGTACCGCGGCTCAATCACGCGGTCAAACCAGGCGCAGGGGTCCGCAACCGTCACGCCGCAGAGGGCGGCAATCTTGGTTTTGGCGGCGGTGAGATAGGCGGAGTCCTCCTGAATGATGCGGAAGGTGTTGCCCAAATCAATAAAAATATAACGAATATCCCGATTCATAATACCCTCCTAAAACGCAGGACGCGCCCGGACAAAAAATCCGGACGGTCCGTATGTATTTTTATTCCAGTGCCGGCAGCAGGTCCAGCAGCTCCCGGAAGTCGTTGACCACCGCGTCGGACCCGTGGTCGCCGGCCTGGACCAGGGGCTGCTTGCGCTCAGGCGAATTGAAGAGAATGTTGCAGCCCATACCGGCGGCCAGTGCCCCGGGGAGGTCCCGCTTGGCGTTGTCCGCCACAGACACACAGTCTGCCAAATCCAGTCCCAATTCGCCGGCGGCAATCCGGTAAATTTCCGGGTCGGGCTTGCGCACGTGGCAGGTGGAGGAGAGGACCACGCTGTCAAAATAGGAATCCAAACCGTCCTCCTCCAACCAGTCCGGCACCTCGTGCTCGCCGATGAGGTTGGAGATAATGCCCAGCTTGTAGCCCCGGGCATGGAGGGCTTTGATCACTTCCACGCCGCCGTCCACCACCAGACGATAGCCGCTGGCCTGGCGATATTGGAAGGACAGCTCGTGGCAGGCGGAGCGGATGTGGTGGGGGTCGTAGTCCGGCAGCAGCCATTTGCACCACAGCTCCTCGTCGCCGGCTTCCCGGTTTTCGCCCAGTGCCCACTTGCGGTACGGCTCGTACCGCGCCTCTACCATCTGAAAAAATTCCTCCACAGGCAGCGTGCTGCCTGCCAGCTCCGCCAATTTGCGGCGGGCGTGGCGCTCGTATGCCTCCGGGTGGAAGGCGATGCGCAATGTGCCGCCCAAATCAAAAAATACGCCCTTGTATCGTTTGGTCATGTCCATGGGTAGTTCCTCCTTCTATATCGGGCAGCGCTCCCGTCAGTTCAATCCGAAAAAACGGCTTCAGCCCTTGCGGGGGTCCGGGAACAGTGTCAATAGCTCCGAGAGAGACTGAATTACGTAGTCCGGGATAAATTCCCTGCCGGTGGCTTTTTCCTTGCTGAGGGTGTCCGGCTCGTCGATGCGAATCATGCAGCCAAAGCCCGCCGCCTGGGTGCCCTCCACGTCCCGGACGGGATTGTCGCCCACGTAGGCGCAGTCGGCCTCTTGGGAGCCGATACAGCGGCAGGCCAGATGGTAAATGGCCGGGTCCGGCTTGCGCAGACGGACCTTGGAGGAGAGAATGGTGGTTTTAAAGCAGTGGACCACCCCCGCGCTGACCTGCCAGTCGGGAATCTCCGTCTCCGTCACGGTGTTGGCGATGATGCCCAGGGTGTAGCCCCGGCGATACAGCTCCAAAATGGTGGACACCGCATCGGGCCGGGCCACCCGCGCGCCGTCGTGGTCCCGCCACAGCCGGGTGAGGTGGGGGGCGTTGGCGGCAATCAGCGCGGAGGGGTACTCCGGCAGCATATACTGGGTCCACAGTTCAATTTCCGACATATCCAGCAGGGCGTTTTTGGAGTATTCCCGATAGCGCTTCCACCGCTGTTCCAAGCGGGGGAACAGCTGGTCATGGGACTCGGTGGTTTGAATAATTTCCATCAGCTCGGCCTCCGCCGCGTCGATGAACGCCTGGTCTTTTTGGACGATGCGCAGAGTGTTGCCCACATCGAAGAAAATGGTTTGAATGTTCTGGTTCATCAAAAAATCCCCCTTATATTAGTTGGATGCCCAGTATCCCTGCTTCGCATTTTGCCTGAAAGGGATGCCGGAACGCCCCGCCGAAGCTGCCGCCGCCCGCCGGACCGCGCCTGGGCGGGGCGATGGCGGGACGGCGGACCGGAACGCCCGGTTCACTCCTTGACAACTTGCAAACGTTTGCGACCTTTTTAAGCTTATTCTAAAGAATAGAGCGCAGTTTGT
>JAVVPH010000048.1:0-10051 GCA_036655835.1 Oscillibacter sp. | reverse complement strand
TGCCATATACATGGCCACGGTGCCGCCGCCGCCGGCATCCACCTTGCCCAGCTCCGCCATCTGCCAAATCACGCCTGCCTCGTCAAAGAGCCGCCGCACATAGGCCACCGTCTCCGCGCAGGCGTCGGACGCGCCGGATTTTCCCCGGGCGCCGGTGTATTTGCACAGGCCCACGCCGTAGTTCAGCAAGGCCGCGTTGCGCTTTTCAAACACGTCGGCAAAGTTGGGGTCAAAGGCCGCCGTCACGTCGGCGCTGAGGCAGAAGGAGCTTTCCAGACACACCTTCAGTGCCACGTTCTGGGTGTCGCACAAATCGCTGATAAAGGTGTCAAAGGCGGCGGACTGCATGCCCGTCACGCCGTCGGAGCCAATCTCCTCCTTGTCCGCCAGAACGCACACGGCAGTCCGGGCGGGGGTCCCGCTCTCATCCAGCAAGGCCCGCAGGGCGGCGTAGGCGCAAACCCGGTCGTCGTGGCCGTAGGCCCCGATCAAGCTGCGGTCCAGTCCGATGTCGCAGGCGCTGACCGCGGGGACGGCCTCCAACTCCGCCGAGATAAAATCGTCCTCGGTGATGCCGTATTTCTCGTTTAAAATCTGCATCACCGCCAGCTTCACCCGGCTTTTGTCCTCCTCGCCGCCCACGGGGCGGCTGCCCAGCAGCAGGTTCAGGGACTCTGCGGGGACGGCCTCGCTGAGGGGTTTTTTGTTTTGCTCGCCGCCCAAATGGGGCAGTAAATCGGTGATGACCAGCTTGGGGTCCTCCGGCTCCGCGCCGATGCTCACCTTGACGCTGCTGCCGTTTTTCAGCGCCACCACGCCCCGCAGCTCCAGCGGAATCGTCACCCACTGGTACTTGCGGATACCGCCGTAATAATGGGTCTTGAAATAGGCCAATTCCCCGTCCTCATAGAGGGGGTTGGGCTTCAAATCCAGCCGGGGGGAGTCGATGTGGGCGGCGGTCATCTGTGCGCCCCCCGCCAGGGACTCCGTCCCGATGTGGGCCAGCATCACGGCCTTGCCCCGGTTGCAGGTATACACCTTGTCCCCGGGTTGCAGGGCCATTCCCCGGACGAAGGGCCGGTATCCGGCGGCCTCCGCCAGGCGAATCACCTCGTCGGCGCACTCCCGCTCGGTTTTGCCCGCGTTCAAAAAGGCCTTGTAATCCGTGCAGTACGCCTCCATGGCGGCGTGGCCGGGGGCGTCGGTGCGGTCATAGCCGTTCTTTTTCGTGGAGAATAATTTTTTCTGCAATTCCTTGCAATCAGTCTCTGCCATGTGATTTTTCCTCCTTGATTTGTTCAATCAGCTTGGCGAAGAAGCTACGTGCCTCCGCCCGAAATGCCTCCGCCGTATCAGCGGCGTTGTTCAGCTCGCAATCGCATTTTTCCCGGTAAAATTCATCGGGCTTCTGGGCGGAAACCCGCAACCGGGCGTAGCGCTCGTCAATTTTATCCCGGTTGACAATGCGGCGCACCCGCAGCTCCAGCGGGGCGGTAATCGCCACAGTGCGGTCACACAGGGCGTTCAAGCCGCCCTCCAGCAAATTGATGGCGTCGATGGCGTAGAGCGGCTTCTCCCCCAGGCGACTGCGCAGGGCCGGCAGCATAAAGCGGTAGGCGATGGCGTTGAGGTCCTCCAAGCGCTCCTTGTCCGCGAATACCTCGTGGCCCAGCTTTTGGCGGTCCAATTTTCCCTCCGCCGTGAATGCGCCGGGGAAGGAGCGGGCGATGGTGTCCCGCAATTCCCCGTCCGTGTCCAACAGCTCGTGGTAAAGCGCGTCGCAGTCGATAACCACGCCGCCCAAATCCCCAATGGCTTGCAGGGCGCTGGTTTTCCCCGCGCCGGTGCCGCCGGTGAGGCCCAGAATCACCTGTTCCCGGTCCGCCTCCACAATGTGGAAGCCCGCCGCTTTTTTCAGGCGGTTGCCCACAGCCAGCCCCAGGCCCCGGTTGTCCGGGCACTGGGCAAAAATCTCCGTGACGTCGCTTTCGTCAAAGGCCCGGAGCACGTCAAATACCCGTTGGGCCTGGGACAGCTTGTCCCCACTGCGGCCCAAGGTTTGGACGGTTTGCGCGGAAAATAAATCCGCGAATTCGTCGAAGCAAATCACGCCGGAGGACGGCCCTACCCGGCGCAGAATTTCCTGGGCGGATTTTTCCGCCGCGCCGGTCACCACCGTCACCGGTGCCTTGGGGGCGTAATGGCGGTATTTCATGCCGGGGGCCTTGGGCTGCTCTCCCGCCGCCAGCGGCGCGTTGACCGCCCGGTCCATCTCAACGGGGCCGATGAGCTGTTCCAGCTCCTCCAAGGGCAGTCCGCCGGGCCGCAGCAGCCGGGGCGGCGTGCAGGTCAAATCCAAAATCGTGGACTCCACCCCCACGGAGCAGGGTCCGCCGTCTACCACGGCCTCAATTTTCCCGCCCATATCCTCCATCACGTCGGCGGCGGTGGTGCAGCTGGGGCGCCCGGAGGTGTTGGCGCTGGGGGCGGCAATGGGAATCCCCGCCTCCCGGATAATGGCCAGTGTCACGGGGTGGTCCGGGCAGCGCATGGCCACGGTGTCCAGTCCCGCCGTGGTGGCGTCCGGCACGCAGGGTCTGCGCTTTAAAATCATGGTCAGCGGGCCGGGCCAGAATTTTCGGGCCAGCACGTAGGCGATGGGCGGGATATCCTCGCAGTACCGGGGCAGCCACTGGGCCCCCGTGACGTGGAGAATCAGCGGGTTGTCCTGGGGACGGCCCTTGGCCTCAAAAATGCGGCCCACGGCCTTTTCGTCCAAGCCGTTGGCCCCCAGGCCGTACACCGTCTCCGTGGGGATGCCCACCAAGCCCCCCTCCCGCAAAATCTGTGCGGCGGCGGCAATTTTTTCTTCCAGCTCCCGCTGGGAACCCTTGGTATTTCGTAAATCAATCAGTCGCGTTTCCATATTTTCGCCTCAATTTTTTAAGTTGCGTTTTCAATTCCGCTCTTCAATTTTTCTGCCGTGTCGGCGGTAATCAGCGCGTCAATCAGCTCGTCCAGACTGCCATCCATCATCGCGTCCAGTTTGTAGAGGGTCAGGCCGATGCGGTGGTCCGTCACCCGGTTTTGGGGAAAGCTGTACGTGCGGATACGCTCACTCCGGTCCCCGCTGCCCACCTGATTTTTCCGGGTGGCGGCGGTGGCGGCGGCCCGCTTTCGGCACTCCGCCTCGTAAAGCCGGGAGCGGAGGACCTTCATGGCCTTGTCCTTATTTTTATATTGACTGCGCTCATCCTGACACTCCACCACCGTGCCCGTGGGCAGATGGGTGATGCGGATGGCAGATTCCGTCTTGTTGATGTGCTGGCCCCCCGCGCCGGAGGAGCGGTAGGTGTCGATTTGCAGGTCCTTGGGGTCGATGGCAAATTCCATGTCCTCGGCCTCCGGCAAAACCGCCACCGTGGCGGCGCTGGTGTGGACCCGCCCGCCGGACTCCGTCTCCGGCACCCGCTGGACCCGATGGACGCCGGACTCAAATTTCAGCCGGGAAAAAGCGCCCTGGCCCTCGATGAGCACACTGCACTCCTTCACCCCGCCCAGCTCCGTCTCGTTGAGGTTCACCATCTCCATTTTCCAGCCCTTGGCGTCGGCGTACATGGTGTACATCCGCAAAAGAGCGGCGGCGAACAGCGCCCCCTCTTCTCCGCCCACGCCGCCCCGCAGCTCCATCACCACGTTGCGGTGGTCGTTGGGGTCCTTGGGCAGCAGCAGGCGTTTCAGCTCCTCCGTCAGGGCCTCCATGGCGGCCTTGGACGCAAGAAATTCCTCTTGGGCCATGTCCCGCAGCTCCATGTCCCCCAGCAGTCCCTCCGCCTCCCGATGGTCCGCCTCCGCCTGCTTGTAGGCAAGGTACGTCTCCACCACCGGCCCCAATTCCTTCAGCTCCCGGTTGACGTTTTTCAGCTTCTCCGCGTCACCGTAGACGGAGGGGTCCGCCAGTTGGGCTTGGAGGTCGTCGTAGCGAATGGCAAGCTCCCGCAGCTTTTCCAGCATATCAGTGCTTCTCCCCCGCTAAAAAATCCCGTATCTGGCGGAGAAATTCCTCCTGCCAGAAAAAGTATCCCACGGAGTCACTGCGCAGGGAGATCTCCGCGCTGTGGCCGGCGGGCACATAGTGGTCCATCTGGCGGTAGACCTCCTGGAATTTTCCATCGCTGCTGCGGGTGGTGACGTAGGCCGTGTGCCGGAGCTCCTTGCCGTGGTGCTTCAAAAAAGTCCGCACCGGGCTGCAGCAGCGCCCCGCCCAAATGGGGGTGCCGACGATGACCAGTTGGTAGCGGGACAGGGGCTGCTCCGTCTCAAAATGGGACAGGGGCTGGGTGCTTTTGCGCACGGAGTCCAGGCCGCAGCGCAAATAGCCCTTCCAGCCGCCCCGCTCCACCAGGTCGTGAAGCTCCACCAGCTCCGCCCCCAGTTGTTCGGCAATCTCTCCCATGGCCTTTCTGGTGCAGCCCGTGCGGGAATAATAGATGCACAGAATATCACTCATTAGCGTACCCTCCCGGTATGATTTTAGTCAAATACAATGGTTTTCACCAGGGCAAAATATTCCCGGATGTAGTAATTGGCGGACAGCCACCGCCAGGGCAGCTTCGCCGAAACAGACAGGGTGTTCAGTCCCGCCCGCCGGGCAATCACACCGGCGCGGAAACTGTGGAAATCGTTGCTCACCACGGCAATCACGGCGGTGGACGGGTCCACCCCCGCCTGCTCCAGCAGGACCTTGGAATAGGCGAAATTTTCCGCCGTGGACGTGGATGCCGTCTCCAAAATCAGCCGCTCGTCCCCGATTCCCGCCGCCGTCAGGCCCCGGCGCATGGCCTCCGCCTCGGTGATGGCCTCCCCCGGTCCCTGTCCGCCGGAGAGGACCGCGGGGATGTCCGGGTGCCGCCTGAGGTATTCCGCCGCCGCGTCGATGCGGGTTTGCAGGGTCAGGGACGGCGTTTCGCCGTTGACTCCCGCCCCCAGTACAATGACCGCCTCCGCAGGCAGGGCGGACCGATCCTCCCCGCCTCGGACCATCAGTAGCCCCTCCACGGAAAAAAACGACAACAGCAAGGCCGCAAGGCTGACAAGGAATATCCGTTGACAGGTCTTGCCTGTCCGGCTTTTCTCTGCCCAGCGCCCCAGAAAAATCGCCAGTACGCAAAGGGCCGCCAGGGCGGTGAAAAGGGCGGCTGAAAACCGAACCCCCGGCAATACGAAGCGGCAGACCGCCGCCAAAAGCAACAACGCCGCCGCCAACGCGGCCAGGGCTTTTTCTCCCTTGGTCATTCGCCCTCCTCGCTCAAAGCCTCCCATTTTTCATACAGGGCCTCCAGCTCGGCTTGGACAAGCTCCTTCTCCTGCAAGAGTTCCCCCAGTTTTTCGTAGTCGCAGGCGGCAGCTTCCATGGCTCCGTCCAGTGCGCTTAACCGCTCCTCGGTTTTCGCCACGTCCCGCTCCACAATGGTGAGCTGCCGCCGGGCGGCCTGCTGCCCGCGGTTGCTTCGACTCCGCTCTGTAACGGTCTTTTCCTTCACAGGCTTTGGCCCGTCGTATTTTTGCAGTTCCTCCTGGGCCTTCATCTGGCGATACTGGGTAAAGCCCATGGGATAATCGGTGATGGTCCCGTCTGCCAATTCCCAAATGCGGGTGGCGAAGCGGTTGATGAAATAGCGGTCATGGGAGACAAACAGCAGTGTGCCGTCGTAGGCCTCCACCGCGTCCTCCATCCACTCCCGGGAGTCGATATCCAGATGGTTGGTAGGCTCATCCAAAATAAGGAAGTTGATCTCGTCGTCCATCAGCATACAAAGCCGCAGGCGGCTCTGCTCGCCGCCGGAGAGGACGGACACGGGCTTGAACACATCCTCGCCCCGAAATTCATAGGCCGCCAGCCGATTTCGTGCGCTCTGGGCGGATAAATCCCGCCGGGCCGCCATCATGTTTTCCACCAGATTCCAGTCCGGGTGGTCAAAGTGGATAATCTGGGGCAGGCACGCGTATTTCACGGCAGGGCCAAGCTTTATGCGCCCGTCGTCGGGGTATGTCTCCTCGGTAATCATGCTCACCAGGGTGGATTTCCCGGTGCCGTTGTCCCCGATGAGGGCGATGCGCTCGCCCCCCTCCACCTTGAGGTTGATGCCCTCAAACAGCAGCTTGTCCCCAAAGCCCTTGGCCACATTCCGCAGGGCCAGAACCTCGTCCCCGTGGAACTCGGTGGAGGCGAAGCGGGCGTCCATCTTACGTGACTTGCTGGGCTTTGCGGTGGTGCGCATCCGCTCAATGCGCTTTTCCATGGAGGCCGCCCGCTTAAATGTGGCGTCGTTTCCCATGAATGCCCACAGCCGCAAGCGGTCCGCCGCCTCGGTGAGCTGGTCGATTTTGGCCTGTTCCTTTTGATATTGCTTCAACCGCTCCTGATAGCGCCGCTCCTTTTCCAGGGCATAAAAGCTGTAATTTCCGCTGTAAAACTCCGCCTTGCCGTCGGCAATTTCAATCACCCGGGTCACCACCCGGTCCAGAAAATACCGGTCATGGGAGATGGCCACCACCGTGCCCTTGAAGCGGGAGATATACTCCTCCAGCCATTCCGTGGCGTGGAGGTCCAGATGGTTGGTGGGCTCATCCAGCAGCAGTACGTCCGTGTCCTCCAAAATGAGCCGGCCCAGATTCACCCGGGTCTTCTCCCCGCCGGAGAGACTGTCAAACTGCTGTGCGCGCATTTCCGGGGTGATGGAGAGGCCGCTTGCCACCTTGTTCACCGCCACGTCGGTGTCATAGCCGCCGAAGTTCTCAAATTTTTCGGACAGTGCGCCGTAGCGCCGCAAAATGGCCGGGTCGCTCTCCCCCGCCGCCATCCGCGCCGTAAGGGACTCCATTTCCTCCGCCAGGGTTTGCAGGCGGGCGAAGGCGGTACGGAGCACATCCTCCACCGCGTAGCCCGCCGGATACACGGGAATCTGGGAGATCAGGCCGATGCGGCGGCCCTGGCCCATGGTCACAAGGCCCTCGTCGCAGTCCATTTCCCCGGTCATGATCTTGAAGAGGGTGGTCTTGCCCGCGCCGTTGCGGCCCAGCAGGCCCACCCGCTCCCCCTGGTCGATTTGAAAGGTCAGTCCGTCCAGCACATTTTTTCCGATTTCGAAGGATTTGACCACTCCTTCTGCTTGAATTTCAATCATATTGTCGGGTCATTCCTTCCGCTGTATCCCCCAAAAATCCGCAGACCTTTGGGCGTCATATTTACGTTGTATAATTTTGTTCCTTCAAAAATTCCACAATCGTCTCAAAGTGCATGGAGAAATGGGACGCCTTCACCAGTGCGCTGGTGTCCGGCCCGAACTCCCGCAGAAGCTCCTCCCGCGCCGCGCCCTTGTCGGCAAAGTGGATGGCGGTGCCGCCAGAATCCAATGCGCCCTGGGCAATTTTTTCCGCCTTTTGCCCAATGGCAATCACGCAGTCAATGCCCAACATCGCCGCCAGGGCGCCGATGTTGTAGTGGGCGGCCTCGGTGTGGGCGCCCAGCTCGCCCATGTCCCCCAGAATGGCCAGCTTGTGTCTGCCGGGGCTTTTGGCCAGCACCTCCAACCCCGCCGCCACGGATTGGGGATTGGCGTTGTAGCAATCGTTGAGGATGATCCGCTTGCCGGGAAGGCGCAAAACCTCCATCCGGGAGCCAACGCCCTGAAACGCCGCCACACCCTCCACGATCTCCTCCCGGGTCATGCCCAGCTGTTCGCCGATGGCCACCGCCATGGACGCGCAGTAAATCAAATGTCCGCCGGGGGCATGGATGGTCAGAACATAGCTGTCCTTCGCCGTGGTGACGCGGCAGGTGGTCCCGTCCAGTCCGTGGTCCGCCACATCGCTCACCCGGACGCCGCAGTGCTCCGTCTGTCCGCAGCGCAGGGTGGGAAAGGATAGCTGCAAGGTGTCCAGCAGGGCGTCGTCCCCGTTGAGCACGGCAGTGCCGCCGGGCTGAAGAAAGTCAAAAATCTCGCTTTTGGCCTTCAAAATGCCCTCCCGGCTCCCCAAAAATTCAATGTGCGCGTCTCCCACGTTGGAAATCACCGCAATGTTGGGCCGCACCATCTCGCCCAAATAGTGGATTTCCCCGAAATGGTTCATCCCCGTCTCAATCACCGCCACCTCGTGCTGGGAAGAAAGCTCCAGCAGTGTCAGGGGCGTGCCGATGTCGTTGTTGAAATTCGCCTCGGTTTTCAGCACCTTGAACCGCCGGGAGAGGACGGAGGCAATCATTTCCTTGGTGGTGGTTTTTCCCACGCTGCCGGTAATTTGAATCACCGGTATGTCAAATTTGGCGCGGTAAACCGCCGCCAGGGCCTTCAGCGCCAGGCGGGTATCGTCCACCTTGATGTAAAATTTATCACTGCGCAGCGTGGTCGGCAGCTTGGCACACAGCGTCCCCGCCGCGCCGGATTCCAATGCGGCGTCGATGAAATCATGTCCGTCAAACGTCTCGCCCTTCCAGGGGATAAAGAGACATCCGGCGGTGGGTTTTCGGCTGTCGGTGCAAACGCCGCACACGGGGGGCAGGCCCTCCTGCGGGTTCCACCAGATGCCGCCGGTGGCGGATACAAGTTCAGGTACAGTCATGGGCTGCATATTAGTTTCTCCTCTTCAAGCGGTACGATTGTTCCACAATTTCCTCACAGAGCTGGGGATAGGACAGTCCCACCGCCGCGGCCCCCTTGGGCACTAAACTGGCGGCGGTCAGCCCGGGCAGGGAATTGATCTCCAAGCACCAGGGCTGGTCCTTGTCGTCCAGAATCAAATCGGCCCGGGAATAGACGCTGAGGCCCAGGGCCTGATGTAAACGCAGGGTCATGTCGGCGGCTTCCCTCGCCGCCGCCTCCGAAATGCGGGCGGGGCAGATTTCCTGCGCGCCGCCGGACTGGTATTTGGCGGCATAGTCAAAGCTGCCGGAGGCCGCGCGAATCTCCACGGCAGGCAGGCACCTGTCTCCCAGTACGCCCACCGCCAATTCCACGCCGTAAATCCGCTGTTCCACCAGCACTGTCTCGCCAAAGGACAGTACCTCGGTGAGGGCCTCGCCCAGTGCCTCCCGCGTCTCCGGCAGGTACACGCCCAAAGACGACCCGCCCCCGGTGGTTTTCACCACGCAGGGCATGGGCAGCTCCCGGGTCAAACGCTCCACATCCTCCGGGCCGTAATGCAGCAGCTGCCACGCCGGAGTGCGCACGCCGGCGGCGTCCATCATCCGCTTGGTCACCGCCTTGTCCATGGCCATGCCGGAGGCCAGATAGCCCGAGCCGGTGTAGCGAATCCCCAGCAGGTCAAAGGCGGCCTGAATCCGGCCGTCCTCGCCGTCCTGCCCGTGAAGACCCAAAAACACAATGTCCGCCAAAGCGCATATCTCAAATACCCCGGGGCCCACCAGGCCGGGGCCTTGGTCGGCCCGGCTTTTCCGCACGCGCTCCAAATCCGGGGCCGTGCTGGCAATGTCCGCGTTCCCGCACAGGCCGTCCGCCGCGTCAAACAGGGCTTCTAAATGGGAGGCGTGCTCCTCCAATCCCAAAAACACATCCACTAAAATGGCCTGATGTCCGTTTGCCCGGAGCGCCCGGCATACACCCGTACCCGTGGCCAGTGAAACCGCTCGTTCGGAGGATAGTCCCCCCGCCAATACAACAATTTTCAATGGGCTCTTTCCCTTCTGTTCTCCCATGGGGAGTTGATGGCTGCCGCGTTTTTTCGGTTGACGCGGCAAGCCTGTGCAGTCACAGCAATTTTATTATAATCCTTAGTAGTCTATCACAAACGCCCTTTGAATACAACCAAAAAACGGCCACCCGACGCTTTTTTTGCCGGGTGGCCGTTGGTCATATTCACCATTTTTACTGGGTTTTATGGTGCTTTTCCCTGTGGGGCTTCTGGAATTTTACAATTTGGGGCAACGCTGTCCCGGGGCAGATTTTCATCCTCGCCGTTTATTCCAGCCAGTCAAACAGCCCCACTTGCTCCCCGTCCAACAGGGTCTGGGCGGCGGCGAGCATTTGGGCCG
>JAVVPH010000047.1:0-10075 GCA_036655835.1 Oscillibacter sp. | reverse complement strand
GTGAATCGGAACACCGATTCACGCCCGTTGCAGGCTGTCGCTGGCTTTCAATCATCCGTTTTGAAACGTTCCCCGGTTTTTAAAAACTTGCCTCAGCGTGGCGAAAAACCACAATGTGCTGTAAAAAATCGGGAAAATCGTGTGAAAGGGGGGGGCCGAAGAGACTCCACTTTCACACTCTGGCGCACAAAGCGCCCCGGACCATCTGGCCCGGGGCGCTTTTACTGACTTATTCCATGGAAATAATGTAATAATACACAGGCTGTCCGCCGGAGAGCACGGCGACCTCCGCGTCGGGGCAGGCGTCCTCAAAGAGCTTGGCCGCCGCTTGGGCGTCCGCCTCCGTCACATCCTCGCCAAAATAGAGGGAGATGAAGGAGGACTCCTTTTCCACAGCGTCCGCCGCCAACTGCCGCAGCAGTGTGTCCAGGGAGCCGTCGGTGCCGAAGAGCTTCCCCTCCATCAGCGCCAGATAATCACCCTCCTTGATGTCAAACCCGTCAAAATCGGAATTTCGGGCGGCATAGGTGATTTGGGCGGTGGTGACGGTGGGCAGGGCCTCGGTCATGGCGGCGGTGATGTCCGCCGCCTGGGGGGCGTCAAAATCCACGTTCATCATGGCGATAATGCCCTGGGGCACGGACTTGGCGGGAATGACGATGACGGTTTTCTCCGTCAGCGCGTCGCACTGCTGGGCGGCCATGATGATGTTGCCGTTGTTGGGCAGCACAAAGACGATTTCGGCGGGGATTTTGTCCACGCCCTCCAAAATACTCTCGGTGGAGGGATTCATGGTCTGTCCGCCGGAAACCACGCCGTCAGCGCCCAAATCCCGGAACAGCTCCGCCAGACCGTCCCCGGCGCAGACTGCCAAAAAGCCATACTTTTTCTCCGGCGCGGCCAGCACATGACCCACCGGCGCGGCCTGCTCCTCGCCCTCCAAAATTTCGGAGTGCTGGAGCTTCATATTCTCAATTTTCGTGGTGACAAAGGACCCGTAGCTCAGGGCCTTTTCCAGCACCTCGCCGGGGTGATTGGTGTGGACGTGGACCTTGATAATCTCCTCGTCGTCCACCAGTACCAAGCTGTCACCCATGCCCGCCAGCCAGGAGCGCAGGACCTCGGGGTCCTTTTTGTTCTCCCGGTTGACAATGAATTCGGTGCAGTATTGGAACTGAATGTCGGCGGTGTCAAACTTGTCGAAGGGGGACTCCGTCACCGGAGCCGTCTCGCCGGGGGCGGGCAGCTCGGGCATGGGCTCGCCCCGCATTTCAGCCAGCATTCCGTCCAGAATCAGCAGATAGCCCTTGCCGCCTGCGTCCACTACGCCGGCTTTTTTCAGCACGGGATTCATTTCAATGGTCTGGGCCAGAGCGTCATAGCCCTCGCGGATGGAACCCTCCAGCATGGTTTCCACATCCTTCCCCTCGGCGGCAAGCTCCACCGCACGCTTGGCGGCCAGACGGGACACGGTGAGTACCGTTCCCTCGGCGGGCTTCATCACGGCCTTGTAGGCCGAGGAAACGCCCTCCTGCATGGCGGCGGCAAAGGTGGCCGCGTCGGCAGTCTCCAGGCCCTTGAGGCCCTTGGACAGCCCGCGAAACAGCAGGGACAAAATCACGCCGGAGTTGCCCCGCGCGCCCCGCAGCAGGGCGGAGGCGGTGACGGAGGCGGCTTGGTCCAGGGTGGCGGGGGCGGTTTTGCGCAGCTCCGTCACGGCGGTGGCGATGGTCATGCTCATGTTGGTGCCGGTGTCGCCGTCGGGGACGGGAAAGACGTTGAGGTCGTTAATGGCCTGTTTTTGGGCGGTGATGGTGGCAGCGCCGTGGAGCACCATCTGCTTAAACAGGGCACCGGTGATTTGTTCATTCATTTTATTTTGCTCCTCCTCACAGGGTCATGGAATCAACGCACACGTCCACAGCATTGACACATACGCCGGTGTTTTTGGTGACGACATACCGCACCTCGTTCATGATGGAGCGGCAGACTGCGGGGAGGTTGACTCCATTTTCCACAATGATGTGCAGCTCGATGGAAATGGACTGGTCGTCGTTGTAGGTGATATTCACGCCCTTGCTCATGGCCTCGCGGCGCAGCAGATGAACCAGACCGTCCGTCATGGAGCGGTATGCCATGCCCTTGACGCCAAAGCAATTGGTGGCCGCCATGCCGGTGATATTGGAAAACACGGCGCTGCTGACGGAGATGTCACCTTGATCAGATTTAAATTGAATCATGAGAACGTCCTTTCTTTCTCAGATGTTGACGATAAGAGAGCCGGAGTGGAAGTGTACAAACTTTTAGAGACTTATTATATACGATTCTCCTGTAAAGTACAAGTCCCAAAAGAAACACAAAAAAGAAGTGGGCTTCCGGGCGCATCTTCTATTGAAATTTGACAAGAAATGCCGTAGAATAAAGAAATCTGTAGTGTTTGGGGAAAGTGTGAAAACCATGTTAAAAAAAGGACCGCTCTATGTGTTGGCCTGCTATATTCTCTGGGGCCTGCTGCCGGTGTTTTGGAAAACCCTGGCGGAGGTGAATTCCCTGTATGTATTGGCCAGCCGTATTCTCTGGTCGCTGCTGCTGGTGACGGCTTTTTTGGCGGCGCGGCGGCGCTTTGGGGAGGTCCGGGCCGTGCTGGCGGACAAAAAGGAATGGAAACGGCTGGTGCTGGCGGGCTGCTTTATCTGCGTGAACTGGGGCAGCTTCATCTGGGCTGTCAACGGCGGGCATCTGCTGGATTCCAGTCTGGCCTATTATATGAGTCCCATTTTGTCCATTTTGCTGGGAACGCTGTTTTTCCATGAAAGACTCACCCGGGTGCAGTGGCTGGCGGTGGGCATCACCTTCACCGGATTGGTGATTGCCGTGATTCGCTATGGGCAGATTCCTTGGATTGCCCTGATCATCGGCGGGAGCTTCTCCATTTACAGCGCGCTGAAAAAGGGCGTACACTGCCAGGCGGAGACATCCATGTTTTTTGAGACGGCGGTGCTGGCTCCCTTCGCGCTGGCGTTTGTATTTTGGGCGGAGAGCCGAGGCAGCGGAGCCGTGGGCGTGCTGGTGGGCTGGCAGTGGGTGCTGCTGCCGGTGGCGGGCTTTGTGACCACGCTTCCATTGGTGCTTTTTTCCAAGGGCATTCAGGACACATCCATGAGCCTGGCCGGTATTTTAATGTATATCAACCCCACCATACAGCTACTGCTCTCGGTGCTGGTGTACCACGAGGAATTTACCCTGACCCACGTGATTTTGTTCGGCTTTGTCTGGACGGGCCTTGCGCTGTATCTGGCGTCCGGCCTGCGGCAGCGCCGCAAAGAAAAGGAGATGGCATCATGCGCGTAATTACCGGAATTGCCCGGGGCCGCCGTTTGCGGGAACTGGAGGGGATGGAAACCCGCCCCACCACTGACCGGGTGAAGGAGGGGATGTTCAGCATCCTCCAGTTTGATATTGAGGGCCGCCGGGTGCTGGATTTATTTGCCGGCACCGGGCAGCTGGGCATTGAGGCACTGTCCCGGGGGGCCGCCTCCGCCGTGTTTGTGGACCAGCGGGCCGACGCGGTGAATCTGATTCGGGAAAATTTGAAGAGCACCCGGTTGACGGAGCACGCCCGGGTGGTATCGGGAGACTCTATGGAATTTCTCCAATCCCAGCGGGAGAAATATGACCTGATTTTTCTGGACCCGCCCTACGAGGCGGAGCTGTTGGAGCCTGCCTTAAAGCTGATTGCAAGGTTTGACATTTTAGCACGTCATGGTATAATTGTAGCAGAACACCCTGTGGATCGCGTATTGCCGGCGCTGAAAGCCCCCTACCGCGTCCACCGGGTCTATCGATACGGCAAAATTGGATTGACGCTGTATCACCGAGACGAGGATAACGAGGAACAAGCCCTATGAAAATAGCCGTCTGCTCCGGCAGCTTTGACCCCATCACCCTGGGACATTTGGACGTGATGCGCCGCGCCGCCGCCTGCTTCGACAGGGTGTATGTCTGCGTCAGTCCCAACGCGGAAAAGCGCAGCCAGATGTTTACCCCGGAAGAAAAGCTTTTGTTGGTCCGCGCCGCCGTGGCGGAGCTGCCCAATGTGGAGGCGGAGCTTTGGCCCGGCCTCCTGGTGGAATACGCCGAGAAGCACCAAGCCACTGTCATTGTCCGGGGCGTGCGCAACGTCATGGATTTTGATTTGGAATACCAAATGGCCCTCATCAACCGGGGCCTCCGCCCGGAGCTGGAAACCATGCTGCTGCCCGCCAGCGCGGCGTATCAGCACTTCAGCTCCTCCATGGTCCGCGAGATGATTCGCTACGGTCAACCGCTGGAAAACTATCTGCCCGCCTCCATTGTACCCTTGGTGCGGGAGATGAGAGAGAAGAAAGGATGATTCCGATGGCCAATGAAATCAACCGACTGATTGATATGATTTACGAACGGGTGGAGGATGCGAAAGCCCCTGCGTTAAAGCCCAGTATGTGCATGGTGGAGCGGGACGAGCTGTTGGACCTGCTGGACGAGCTGCGGGCGCAGCTGCCTGTGGAGGTCAAGCGCGCCCAAGAGCTGCTTGCCGCCCGGGACAAATTTGTGGAGGAGGCCAAGCGGGACGCGGACCGCATGATGCGTCAAGCCGAGCTGGATGCCAAAGCCAAGGTGTCCGACAGTGAGGTCCTCTCCGCCGCCAAGGACAAGAGCCGCCAGATTGTGGCCCGGGCGGAGGACCGCTCCCGCCAGCTCTATCAGGTGGCCAACGAGTACGCCGAGGACGCGCTGGCCCGCACCGAGGAAGCGGTGCAGCTGGCCCTGGGCGAAATTCAGCAGTCCCGCGTGCGCTTCCGCAATGCCTCCGCCGCCAAAATGCAGGATGCCCGGGACAAGCTGGAGGGCAAACCCCAGCCGCCGGAGATACAGGAATAAGGAAAAATCCGCCCCGGATACGGCAAAATATGCCCGCTTTGTGGCGGCGGCTTTGGCCTGTCCGTCCCTGCCGGGGAGAAAAAATTCCCCCTCCGCTGCGTCCGCACTTTCCCGCCTGGTTTCAAGCAAAAAACCAGTATTTGACAAAAGGGTTCCATAATGCGCAAAAGTTTGTAAAAAACGACGAAATATATTGTGAAACTTTTTTGGAGCATCTATATATTGAGCAAAACATGCTGAAATGAAGCCACCCGACACAAGATATAGTGTCGGGTGGCTTTGGCGTTTTACGTAAACCAATCCCGGAATACTCGAACGTCTGTTTTATTTGTGCTGTTTTGGTGGTTTTTGCGTTGTTTTGCCCTGTTTGCAGGCCTTTCCGTCGCAAAAAAAGCCTTGCAATCCCTGAAAATTTTGGGTATACTCAGACTTGTGAAGTGGGGAGAAGTGGTGATAAGTAGGGACGTGTGGAGAAATCCCCCTCAAAACCGCTGATTCCAAAGGAAAGGGCGTGGCAAAATGACCGGCACCAACCTGCATACCGTTGATGGCAAGGGCCGTTTGGCCATTCCCGCCAAGCTGCGGGAGGAGCTGGGGGACACGTTTTATGTCACCATCGGCCCCGACCCCTGCCTGACCGTTTACTCCAATACCAGCTGGGACCGCCTGACGGAAAAATTTGAGGCGCTCCCGTATTCCAAGGCCCGGGCCTTGCGGCCGCTTTTTTCCAACGCGGTGAAATGCGAGCCGGACGCCCAAGGCCGCATTTTAATCCCCCAGAAGCTGCGGGAATACGCCCATTTGAAAAAGGACGTGTCCGTCATCGGCGTCAGCTCCCGCGCGGAGATTTGGGACGCCAAAACCTGGCAGGAGCTGGAGCGGCAGGAATTGGAGAGCGGAAATATGCTCTCCGCCATGGAAGAATTGGACTTTTAAATATGGAATATACGCATCAGCCCGTTCTGCTGAACGAATGTATCGAGGGTCTTCGCATCCGCCCCGACGGGGTGTATGTAGACGGTACGCTGGGCCGCGCGGGGCACTCAATCGAGATTGCCCAAAGGCTGACAACCGGCCGGCTCATCTGTATCGACCGCGACATGGCGGCCATTGACGCGGCAAAGGAGCGTCTGGCCCCCTATTTGGACCACGTGACACTGGTCCATAGCAATTTTTCGGAGCTGGGCGACGTCCTCCGGGAGGCGGGCGTTGCCGCAGTGGACGGGATGCTCTTTGATTTGGGCGTGTCCTCCCCCCAGTTGGACGACGCCTCCAGAGGGTTTTCCTATATGAACGACGCGCCGCTGGATATGCGGATGGACGAGCTGGCGCCGCTGTCCGCGTGGAACGTGGTGAACGAGTGGAGCTACGAGGAGCTGCGGCGGATTTTGTATGAGTACGGCGAGGAGCGCTACGCCCCCGGTATTGCAAAGGCCATTGTCCGCGCCCGGGAGCTGCAGCCGATTGAGACGACCCTGGAATTGGTGGACTGCATCAAAAGCGCCATGCCCGGTTCCGCCCTGCGGGAAAAACAGCACCCCGCCAAGCGCAGCTTCCAGGCCATTCGCATTGCGGTAAACGGCGAATTGGACGCTTTGCCCCCCATGCTGCAAGGGGCGTGCGATGCGCTGGCCCCCGGCGGACGGCTGGCGGTGATCACCTTCCATTCCCTGGAGGACCGGATTGTGAAGCGGGCCATGCAGGCCCTGGCCAAGGGCTGTACCTGCCCGCCGAATTTTCCCGTGTGCGTGTGCGGCAACAAGCCCAAGCTGAAGCTGATTACCCGCAAGCCCATCATCTCCGGCGAGGAGGAGCTGGCGGAAAATCCCCGGGCGAGAAGCGCCAAGCTCCGGGTGGCGGAAAAGTGCGACCCATTGGATTTCTAAATGTAAAAAAAGGCGGGTCCCGGAGGGGACAGGCCGTGTGTATCGCCGCCGTGGCGGCAAATCTCCGCAGGAGTGACATTTTGCGGAGCTACAAGAGCGTTTGTGGAGGGGAGGAGATTCTGTGGCATCTGCTGCACGGGAACTGCACTATCATCGCGGCGGCGATTTGTATGGCAATCTGGCTTACGATTTAGACCGAGAAGTGTTGGAGCATGATCTGCGTCACGCAGGAGAGATGCCCCGGCAGCGGGAAGTGGTGCTGGACCGGCCCAAGGTCCGCAGTGTCTCCAAAACCCAAGTCCGCCCCCGGCAGAGAGTGTCTGTGCTGGCGGTGCTGGGCGTTTTGGCGGTGATTGCCACGGCGGTGCTGGTGCTGATGAGCTATATCCAGCTCACGGAGCTGTCCGGCGAGATGGTGACCTTGAAAAAGGATTTGGCCAGTCTCCAAACGGAAAATGTCAGCCTCACCGCCCAGTACGAACAGATGTTTAATCAGGCCTCCGTGAAAAAAGCCGCCGAGGCGGCGGGAATGAGCAAGCCCGGCAGCGGTCAGGAGTATTACATTGACCTCTCCAGCGGCGACAACGCGGTGGTCTACCAAAAGGCGGACGGCAATGTCCTGAGTAAAATTTTAACCTCCCTGAACCACGGCGTTTACGCGGTGGTGGAATATTTTGACTGACGCGCGCACTATACTGAATGACAGCGGGGAGTAAGAAGGGGACCTTCTTACTCCTTGCTTGGGCTTGACCCGGAATTGCGGAGGAAGCGGGCGGAGGGAACTCTGTCCCCGCCAAACCCCGGCTGGCCGCAACGGAAGCAATTGGAGGAATTTGTGATGCCGAAAACACCCCGCAGAAAAAGCGACGCCGCCCGCCGCGCCAATCAAATGATTCGCAGCCGGACCGTCCTGATGATGGTGCTTCTGGGTGTGGCGACCTTCGCGCTGCTGTTTATGAAGCTGTATGACCTGCAAATCAATCAGCATGAGGAATTGCAGACCAAGGCCGTCAAGCAGCAGACCCGCAGTACGGTGGTCACCGCCTCCCGCGGCACCATCTACGACCGCAGTGGCAGCGTCCTGGCCATCTCCGCCACGGCGGAGACGGTGTTTGTCTCCCCGGCGGAAATCGAGGAGAACGCCTATCAGGAAGTGGACGAGAAAAAAGTTCTCAAGCAGGACAAAACCATGGTGGCCCGGGGCCTCGCCCGCATTTTGGAGGTACCGGAGGAGGCCATCCTGAAAAAAATGAATAAAACCCTGTCCCAATATGAGGTGCTGAAAAAACGGACGGAGCAGGCCATGTCTGACGAGGTCCGTCGTTTTATCAACGGCGAAATCGACGCGGAGGGCAATCCCGTCCCGGAGGAACAGCAAACGCGTATCCACGGCGTGTATCTCGCCGCCGATTCTAAGCGGTACTATCCCTATGGGACTCTGGGTGCCCACGTCATCGGCTTTGTCAACGCGGACAACAACGGCGCGTATGGCTTGGAGGCAAAATACGAAAGCGAGCTGCAAGGCACCTCGGGGCTGACCGTCACGGCGAAAAACGCCGTGGGCACCGACCTTTTGTATCAATATGAACAGTATTATGACGCGGAAAACGGCAGCAATCTGGTCCTCACCCTGGACATCAACGTGCAGGAGGTGCTGGAAAAGGGCCTGGAATCCATGGTGGCGAAATTCGGCGCGAAAAACGGCGCAACCGGCATCGTCATGAACGCAAAAACCGGCGCGCTGCTGGCCATGGCCTCCTACCCCACCTATGACCTCAACAGCCCCAACGCCGTCCGTGAAAAAATGGCGGTGGGCACGCTGGAAAAATTGGACCCGGCAAGCGAAGCCTACACCGAAGCCCTGGAGGCGGCCCAATATAAGCAGTGGCGCAACAAGTGCATCAACGACACCTATGAGCCCGGCTCCACCTTCAAGCCCATCACCCTGGCCGCCGCGGTGGAGGAGGGCCTGGTGAATCTCAATACCACCTTCAACTGCTCCGGGTCCATCATGGTGCCGGGGTGGAAAAAGCCCTTCGGCTGCTCCAAGAAGTCCGGGCACGGACACCAGACCCTGATGCAGGCCACGGGAAATTCCTGCAACCCGGCCTTTATCGGCATGGGATTGAAAATCGGCACGGAAAAATACTATCAGTATTTAAAATCCTTCGGCCTAATGGAGCCCACCGGCGTGGATATGAACGGCGAGGCCGTGGGCATTTTCGCCAGCGAAAAGAGCTTTAACTCCAACGTTGTCTCCCTGGCGTCCTACGCCTTTGGTCAGACCTTTACCGTCACGCCCCTGCAAGTGATCCGCGCCCAGGCGGCCTGCATCAACGGCGGGTATTTGAATACCCCCTATGTGGTGGAGCAGGCGCTGGACGACGAGGGCAATATTGTGGCCCAGCATGACGCCACCCCGGTGCGCCAGGTCGTCAGCGAGGAGACCTCCGCCGTGGTGCGGCAGTGCCTGGAATACGTGGTGGCCAGCGGCACCGGCAAAAACGGTCAGGTGGTGGGCTACCGCATCGGCGGCAAAACCGGCACCGCCGATAAAACCGGCGACCCGAACAAGGACGTGGTGGTCTCCTATATGAGCTTCGCGCCGGCGGATGACCCCCAGGTGATTATGCTGATCACCATGGATTCCCCCAGCCGCCACACCGGCACCTATGTCTCCGGCGGCAACATGGTCGGCCCCACCGCCAGCCGGGTCATGGGCGAAATTCTGCCCTATCTCGGCATTGAGCCGGATTATACCGCCGCCCAGCTGGTGGGCGCGGATGCAACCGTCCCCAATGTGGTGGGCACCCCCTTGGAGGCCGCCAAGACCCGCCTCAGCGATTCCGGCTTCGGCTGTAAAATTGTGGGCAAGGGCGATACCGTCACAGACCAAACCCCGGTGGGCGGCACGATTATTCCCAATAACGCCAGCGTCATCATCTATCTGGGGGAGAAAAAGCCCGACAGCGCCTGCACCGTGCCCAATGTGGTGGGAATGACCGCCGCAGAGGCCAACAAAAATATGACCAACGCAGGGCTGATTATGCGCGTCACCGGCACCACCGCATCCAGCTCCGGCAATGTCCACGCCATCAGCCAGCGGGAGGCCCCGGGTACCCAGCTGGAGGCGGGAACCGTGGTCACGGTCCAGTTTGGCGACAGCTCCGTGCTGGATTGAGGGATTTGCGGATACAAAGGGAAATTTTTGACCGCCCCGGCACTTTTTGCATGGTTTTCGGCACAGTTCTCTGTATACGGAGCGTTTT
>JAVVPH010000046.1:0-10255 GCA_036655835.1 Oscillibacter sp. | reverse complement strand
CTTCATGAACTTCTGCATGCAAGCCTTGGCCTGCTTGCCATATGCGGCATTGTGCAGCTTGGGATCCAAGCCGAAGCCCATGGCGTCGCAGAATCTTCTGGTGGGGACGGGGCTGATGTCAGCCAAGCGCTCCAGAATCTGGGGCACGGCAACGCCGCAGGCCAGACCGTGCTGAATGTGCAGCGCGGCGCCCAGGGAGTGACCGATGGAATGAGAATAGTGGGTGCCGTTGAAGTCTGTGTTCAAGCACTCGCCGGCCAGGGTGGCAGCCATTGCCATGTGGGTTCTGGCGTCCATGTCCTTGGGGTTGGCGAACACCTTGGGCAGATACTCCGCGATCAGAGCGGTGGACTTCTCCGTGAGAACGCAGGTCAGCTCTTCACCGGTGCGGGAGGTCATCAGGTCCAAATCGTGGGTCAGGGCATCAAAGCCGCAGTAAATGGAGGGCTTCAGGGGCAGGCCCACATACATTTCGGGATCGATGAAGATGTACTTCACGCCGCAACGGGCAATGGGAACCTTCACGTGTGCCTCGGTGTTGGTGATGATGGCACCGGCGGTGCACTCAGCGCCGCTGCCTGCGGTGGTGGGGATGGTAATCATGGGATGGGTGACCGCCTCGGGCATGGCGGGGACAAAGTACTGCTTGATGGGCATGGGGTTGTTCAGCAGGAGGTTGATGCACTTGCCGGTATCCATGGAGCTGCCGCCGCCAATGGCGATGATGCCATCCACTTTTTCCGCCAAGGCAATCTTAGCGCCCTCGTCAATGCAGGTATCGGTGGGATCGGGTACCACGCCATCGTACAGGACATAAGGAAGGCCCACACCCTGTATGCCGCCAATAATGGCGTCCACCAAACCGGTGGCGAGAATGTTCTTATCCGTGACCACCATAACCTTGGTAATGCCCAGCTCTCTTGCCTTTTGGCCAGCCATGCTTCTGCAACCATTGCCAAACATGAACGGAGTAATCGTCGGTGATGTAATCCCTAGCATAATGTTACCTCCATAATTAAATTTTGTTTCTTGTACGCTATCATGAAAATCGGAGCATTCGGAAATCTGACAGCCGTGGCATCGCGCAGTGGCCGCAGCCAGGTAAACGCTGACGGCTCTTGCGAAAAGCCATGACTGAAAAAATCCGAAAGCCACAATCATCACTTCAATGAAGCAGGCGAGAAAACCCGCAACGGGAGACAACGGTTATTTTCCTGCCGGCGCCGGTGATATTCCCCTGCCGCTGTGCTTAGTCCTTGTCCGCCTTGAGACGCTTGACTTCCGCAGTCAGGGCCGGGAGGACCTCAAACAAATCGCCCAGAATCCCGTAATGTGCCACGGTGAAAATGGGGGCATCGGGGTCAATGTTGATGGCCACAATGGTATCCGAGCCGCTCATACCGGCCAAATGCTGGATGGCGCCGGAGATACCGCAGGCGATGTACAGCTTGGGGCTGACGGTTTTGCCCGTCTGGCCAACCTGATGGGGCTGGGGAATCCAGCCGGCATCCACTGCCGCGCGGGAGGAGCCGACCGCTCCGCCCAGGGCGTTGGCCAAATCATAAACCAGGGAGAAGTTCTCCGGTGCGCGGAGGCCGCGGCCGCCGGAAACGATGATTTCCGCCTCTTCCAGGTTGACAATTTTCTCTGCCAGGCTTGCAATGCGATTGAGCATTTTGGCCTGGGGAACCGGTGCTTTGTTGAGGGTTTCCCGGAGGATTTCCACGCCCTCGCCGCTGACGGGAGTAATTTTCTTAAACACGCCGGGACGCACGGTGCCCATCTGGGGTCTGGCGTTGGGGCACTCGATGACTGCCATCAGGTTACCGCCGAAGGCGGGACGGGTCCACTCCACGTTTCCGGTTTCCACGTTCACATCCAGGCCGGTGCAGTCGGCGGTGAGGCCGGTTTTCAGGCGGCAGGAGATGCGGGGGGCGAAATCACGGCCCGTGGTAGAGGCGCCGAAGAGAATGGTGTTGGGCTGATGCTTTTCAATCAGCTGATACATGGCGTCCGCGTAGGTGGCGGTGTTGTACTCGGCATACGCCGCGTCCTCCACCAAAATCACCTGGTCGGCTCCGTGGGTGGCAGCGGCTTGCACCGCCTCGTCCACATGGTTGCCGATGACGACGCCCACTAGCTTCTGCCCGATTTTATCGGCCATTTGACGGCCCGGGTTTAAAAGCTCCAGACCGACGCTTTTTGCCGCGCCGTTGAAGGTTTCAATGAAAACCCAGATATTCTTATTTTCACTCATCGTTTCATACCCCTTCTTCAAACAAGTCCGATATCGTTCAGAATCACGGCGAGTTTTGCAGCGGCGTCCGTTGCATGCTCCTCATGAATCACGATACCGCCGCCGTTGCGAACGGGCACGAACGTCTTTTTCACCTTGGTGGGAGAGCCCTTCAGGCCGCTGCGCTCCGCCTCGGCGGAGACATCCACCAGCGTCAGGGCGGGAATGGTGGTCCGATTGGCTGCCAATCTGGCCCGCACGGTGGGATACCGCACGTCAAAGGCGGGCTTGCTGGAGGTAATGACCACAGGAACCGTGGATTCCCAAACTTCCTTGCCATTTTCCGTCTCGCGCTCTGCCTTGACCTTGCCATTTTCCACAGAGACTTCTGTGGTGAAGGTAATCTGGGGATAGCCAAGCTGTTCTGCCAGCTCGGGACCCACCTGGGCGGTGTCGCCGTCGATGGCCTGCTTGCCGCAGAAAATCACATCGAAGGGGCCTTCCTGGGCTTCCACGGCCCGCACGGCCTTGGAGAGAATGTAGCTGGTGGCCAGGGTGTCAGAGCCGCCGAAGGCCCGGTCGCTGACGAGATACGCCTTGTCGGCGCCCACAGTGAGGCACTCCTTCAGCGCTTTTTTTGCCTGATCGGGACCCATGGACATGACAACCACCTTGCTGCCATCGGTATCCTTGATTCGCGCCGCCATTTCCAAGGCATACGCATCAAAGGGATTGACAATACTGGGCACGCCATCCCGAATCAAGGTATTTGTGACCGGATCAATTTTAATCTCGGTCGTATCCGGCACCTGCTTGATGCAAACTAGAATATTCAATACCTTTCCCCCTAAATCGAAAATAATGGAATCTGTAACCGCTCCTGATTTTTCCACATCGTTCATCCAAGGGAATCACAAATGGGACGGCGGCTATTAACCGGTTTGTTTTGTTACGAGGCTGCCGCTGCGGCCAGAATGGCGAGGTATTTGCCCTCCACGTCGGTTCCCCGAGAGGTGAGGACGATGGGGGCTTTTGCGCCCACCGCGAAGGCAACCGTCTTTTTAATGCCGCCAAAGCAACCCGCCGTTTTGATGGCGATGTTGCCCACCAGTACGCTGGGCCACAGCAGCACGTCGGGATCGCCGGCGACAGCGCTCTCCACGCCCTTGTACTTGGTCATTTCGGCGCTGAGGGCCATATCCATGGAGAGAGGTCCCTCCACGATGCAGTCCGCCAGCTCGCCGGACTTGCTCATCTCCGCCAGCTTCGCCGCGTCGATGGTCTCCGGCATCTTGGGATTCTGGACCTCCACGGCGCACACCGCCGCGACCTTGGGTGTGGTGTAGCCATAGGCCTTGAGCACCCGCACCGCGTTTTCCACGATGGCTTTTTTCTGCTCCAGAGTCGGGTTGCGGACAATGCCGGAATCCGTCATGACAATCAGCTTGTGGTAGTGCTTCATCTCGCTCATGGTAAACAGCGAAATGGTAGCGCCCTCCTTCAGCAGACCGTGCTCCTTGTCAATGACCACCCGCATAATGTCGCCGGTTTGCATCATGCCCTTCATCAGAAGGTCAGACTCGCCGTTGTGCACCGACAGCACTGCCGCCTCGGCGGCCGCGATGTCGTCTGCGGCATCAATAATCTCATATTTTGCCACATCCGCGCCCAGCTCCACCAGGATCTTCGTAATTTTAGCGGCGTCGCCAAACAGCTGGGGAGCCACCAGGCCCTCCTTTTGGGCCATGACCACCGCGTCCAGCGTATGGGCATCCCCTGCGGCGGCGACAGCCAAACGCTTGGGGCTGGCGCTTTTCCGAATAATATCGACTAACTGATCAATGGTTTCAAGTACCACTGCTCATCCCTCTTTCCTTTTTGCTAAAATCCTCCCGCAGCCGCTTTCCATTGCGCGGCGGGGGTGATTGGTCATTTTTGTGGAATCAGCCCGGGTATACCGCAAGCTCTTCCTCGTGATTGATGATGCGCAGCGCACCCTCGGCCAAAGCCTCGCTCTCCCGCTCGCCGGGATAAATGCTGACGGGGGCAAAGCCACCCACTTTTTTCGTAATCATTTCACACATTTTTTTGGAGTGGGACATACCGCCGGTGAGGATAATGCCATCCAGCTCGCCGTCCATGGCGGCACACAGCGCGCCGATTTCCTTGGCCGTTCTGTACGCCACGGTGCGGAACATCAGTGCCGCCTGCTCGTCGCCTGCGTCCACGCGGGCTTCCACCTCGCGCATATCGCTGGTGCCGAGATAAGCGGAGACGCCGCCCTTCCACACGAGCATCCCGATAATCTCTTCAAACTTGTATTTGCCGCTGAAGCACAGCTGCACAAGCTGAAGCGCCGGAAGCGTGCCGGTGCGGTTTCCCGAAAACGCGCCTTCATCACCGCCACAGTTGTTCGTGTCGATGACGCGGCCATGCTGATGGGCCGAAACCGAGATGCCGCCGCCCAGATGCGCGACAACAAAGTTGCAATCCCGATATTTCTTCCCCAGCTTTTCCGCCTGTACGTGCGCAACGCTCTTCTGGTTGAGCGCATGGAAGGTCGTCGTTCTCTGAATCAACGGAAGGCCGGTGATGCGTGCCTCGTCAATCATATTGTTCTGATTGGCCGGCTCCACCACGTAATAGGGGATGTTGCGGCCGGCGCAAACCACGTCCGCCATCGCCACGGTGATATCCGTGCCGTGGGAGAGGGGTTTATCCGGTGCGTAGCGGCTGGAGACGTCCGCCTTCAGCGCGCCCTCCACCAGGAAGGTGCCGCCCAAAACGGGCTTGGGAAGGGTGGCGATGCGCATGGCGATGGCATCCAGGGTTTCCGGCTTCACGCCGTACTCGCCCATCCACTCGATGACCATGGCACTGCGACGCTCCACGTGCTGGGCCTGGGTAAAGGCCTTCAACTCCGAGTCGGGATGATAGAGGTCCTTTTTCGCCAGCATATTCTCCCCGTCGTACAGGGAGACGCGGGTGGAGGTGGTGCCCAAATTGATGGTAAGAATTTTTTTGCCCACGGGTTCTTTTCCTGCCTTTCACGCAGGCGGTCCAAATGGATTCGCCCTGCATCGGATTGTCTGATTTGGCAAACGGGCAGCCGCCTTTTGGGCTGCCCGTTTGCGCTTAATTTTGTAAATAAAATGTACTGACTTTTGCTTTTTCAGGAAAAAGCTTAGTCGCAGGCCATCATCTTCTCGAAGTCGGTGGTCATCAGAGCGCCCTCGTTCTTCAAGTTTGCCACCTTGGTGAAGTTTCTCAGGTGCTTGAAGGTCAGGTTCTCACTGATGGAGTTGCCGCCCCAAGTGCCGCAGCCCACAGCGTTGGTGAACGGGAGGCCGTTGAAGAAGGAACCGGTGGAGTTGGTACCGCCCTGCTCAACCAGCAGACGGCCGACGGGCAGAGTGGCAGCGGCGAAGTCAATTTCCTTCTCGTCCTGGCTCCAGACGCCTGCGCTATGGCCGGCACCCTCGATGAGCAGGTTGGCGCGGGCCAGACGGGCCGCCTCCTGGAAGTCATCATACATATTGACGCGCAGGATCGGGAACATGATCTCACGGGCCAGAGGCTCATCCTTGCCCCAGGAGTTCAGGTCAACCACCAGCAGCTGGACGCTGTCGTTCAGCTCTTCCATCTCAATGCCGACGGCCTTCAGGGCCTTCTTGGGACGCTTGCCAACGATGGCGCGGTTGATGCCCTTCTCGTCGAAGAAGGTCTTTCTCATCTTGTCGATGGTTGCCTTGTCGCTGATGACGTCTGCGCCCAGCTTCTGGAATGCGGCGAAAACCTCGTCATGACGGTCACGATGGATCCAGAGGGTCTGCTCACCGGTGCAGGGCACGCCGTTGCTGCCGATTCTGCTCTCGAAGATTTCCTTGGCCATCTTGTCAACATTGGGATAGGCCTTGCCCATCAGGGTCTGCACGTTGCCCTGGCCAACGCCGAAGCAGGGCTTGCCCTTAGAGTAAGCAGCCTTCACCATGGCAGCGCCGCCCACGGCGATGATTGCGTCGCAAGCTTCCATCAGCAGGCCGGAGGACTCCAGAGTGGGCTCCTCGATGACTTGCAGCAGGTCAGCAGGTGCGCCCACAGAAACCAGAGCATCCCGCAGGATTTCGACTTCACGAACCGCGCAGCGCTTGGCGTTGGGATGGGGGCAGCTGATCACGGCGTTGCCGCTCTTGAGGCCGTTGATGGCCACGAACACGATGTTGAACACGGGGGTGGTGGAGGGAGCGGTGCAGCACAGCACGCCCATGGGCTTTGCGTAGGTGCGCAGACCGGTGACGGGATCTTCGTCAATCAGGCCCAAGGACTTCTGGCCCTTGACTCCATCGTAGAACAGCATAGCGCCGCTGGCAGCGCCAGTGAGCATCTGCAGGTTGCCCATGCCGGTTTCCACCAGGTTGATCTGGGCCACTTCCATGGCGCAAGCCATGGATGCCTTGGAGATTGCCTGCACCATGTTGTCGATTTGCTCCTGGGTATAGCCGGAGATTTCCTCAACTGCTGCTCTGCCCTTTTGCACCAAAGATTCGATATAAGCCTTGTTTTCCTTGTTATCCATTATAATATCCTCCTTATAATTTTGGGTACACTTTATTTTAGGGATGTGCTTCATGCCGGGATTTGCCGGGTAAGGGGTCTGTGCCGGTTTTTACTTCTTTGCTCTTGCAGCCTGGGGATCCTTGCCGGAAAGCATACGGGCGGAAACCAGCCGATTGATTTGGTTGGTGCCTTCAAAAATAGAGAACGCCTTGATGTCCCGGGCCAGCTTCTCCACGGGGTAGTCCTTCATGTAACCGTAGCCGCCCAGCACCTGAATGGCGTCGATGGCCACTTCCATCATGGACTCGGAGACAAACAGCTTGGTGGAGGGGCTGAGGGTGCCGGTGGGAATGCCCTGGTCCAGGCAGTCCACGCTGTAATACAGCAGGGCCCGGGCCGCGTCCACCTTGGTCTGCATATCCGCGATGAGGAAGCCGAGGCCCTCATGGTCGATGATGCGTTTGCCAAACTGGCGGCGTTCCTTGGCGTACTTCACCGCGATGTCCAGTGCCGACTGGCCGATGCCCAGTGCGTGGACCATGGAGGTGATACGGGCGTAAGCCAGGCCGTCCATCATGGAGGCGACGCTGGGCTTGGGCAGTTCTTTGGCCTCGTCGGGCTTCATGAAATAGATGGAGCCGATCATATGGTCCAGGGGAATCCGCACATGGTCAAACAGGACTTCCGACGTGACGGACAGCTTCAGGCCCATCTTGTCTTCCACCTTGCCGATTTTCACGCCCCGGTCCTTCTCCACGAAGAACTGGCCGATGCCGGCGTTGCCCTTGGTCTTGTCCACAATGGCAGACACCACAAAGGCGTCAGCCAACGCGCCGTTGGTGATAAAGCACTTGGTGCCGTTGATGACCCACTCGTTGCCGTCTTTCACGGCGGTGGTGCGCATCATTTTGGTGTCGGAGCCGGCATTCGGCTCCGTCAGGCAGTTGGCAAACATCGCGTCGCCGCTGAGGCAGCGGTCGAACCACATCTGCTTTTCTTCCTTGGGCATTGCCGTTGTCTCAATGCTGGGGCTGGGGCAGCCCAGTGCGAAGTTGAAGGAAAATCCAGCGTCAATCTGGGCCATTTCCTCATAAATCAAAGTCTGTGTCTTGATGTCAAACCCGAAACCGCCCCATTTTTCAGGCACGGCCAGTCCACAATAACCCGCTGTTCCCAGGGTTTTTACTACGTCTCTCGGAAATGCCGCGGCGCCCTCTGCCTTTTCCAGCTCTGAAACCCGGGGTGCCAGCTCTTTTTCCAAAATTTTGCGGCAGCCATCTGCCAACTCACGCTGTTCCTCTGTTGCGAAAAGATAATGTACCACTCTTTACAGCCTCCCTTTACCGATTCTTAAATATTGGCTTGCGTCTCTCGCCGAAAGCGCAACCGCCTTCAACTGCATCTTCGGTTGTTCCCAAAAGCGCTGTCATGTCAGCTTCCAGCTCCAGGGCATCATGAAGAGGCATCTGAATTCCTTTGTTGATGGCCGTTTTTGCCATCTTCACCGCCAGCGGCGCACAGGCGACAATGGCCTGCATCTTGGCTTCGGCCGCAGCGGCAAGCGCTTCCGGGGCAACCACTTCGTTGACAATCCCCAGGGCCAGCGCCTCGTCTGCTTTGACCTTCCGGCCGGTATAAATCATCTCTTTGGCCCGCGCCATGCCAATCAGGCGGGGCAGGCGCTGGGTGCCGCCGAAGCAGGGCATCACGCCCAAGGTCACTTCCGGCAGACCAAACACGGCCTTCTCACTGGCAATCCGCAAATCGCAGGCCAGGGCCATCTCGCTTCCGCCGCCCAGGGCGAAGCCGTTCACCGCCGCGATGACGGGATGGGAAAACGTCTCAATTTGGTTCATCAGGTTTTGGGCCTCTTCCACGAACGCCCGGGTGGCGAAGTGGGGGTTGCCGCCGTTGTCCTTGCTGCCGGACAAATCCGCTCCCGCGCAGAAGGCCCGGCCCGCGCCGGTGATAATCACGCCCAGTACCTCGGAATCCCGCTCCATAGCGGTGAAGAGTTCTGACAGCTCCCGAATTGTCTCGGCGTTCAGCGCATTCATCATCTCCGGACGGTTCAGGGTCACGAACGCAATGCTGTCCTTTTTTTCAAACAGGATATTTTTGAATTCTGTCATGGGGTTTGCTCTCCTCTCAGATGGTTAAATTCATCATTCTTAAACGTCACTAAACGCACTCGTGCGTTTAGTGTGGATAAAAAATTTTTGTTCGTTCAATCTTGCAAACCGTTTTGTTTTTGATTTTCCGCATTTCTTTTTGTTTGCGGTATCTTTTCATCACTTTAAAACGTTCCCCTCGCGGTGGCTGCCTGCAATTTTTTAAACAAACTCGTACGTCTATTTCCAGGTCTTAATAAATCTCTTTAAAACGCCTTGCCTTAAAAGCCTTGCCTTAAAACACGAGGGTCTTTAGAGAGATTCATCAAGTGGTTTTTTTATGCAACAAAATAAACTGGTTTAATGGCTGAAAAAATCGTTCCGATTAGGTGCTGCATCAGTCGTTCGGACTCGCCGGGAGCAAATTTTCTGCGGAGCTCTTCTCCGCCCACCCAGCTCAGTACGCCGGTGTAGCATGCGTTGATAATGGCGTACAACTCATCAATGTCGGCATCGGGTTTAACTTCTCCCCGCTGCTGGGCATCCCGCATGGCGGCGGTTTTCAGTGCGTAAAACCGGTCCTGCATCTCCTGCTGATAGGTGTAGGTCTGACTCAGCTCCGCCCCTTCTTTTACAAGAATTCGGCTCATCTCATCAATTTGAAGCTGATGAGAGGAAATGGCGCAGGTCACAAAGCTCTCCACCAGTTTTTCATATAGACAGCAGTTTTTCGCGAATATAACCGCATCGTTGGTATACAAATTGTTAATCGCCTTGCGAAACGCGGCATCAAACAAGCCGGCTTTATCTTTAAAATGGTAGTACAGAGGGGTCTTGGTAATGTCCAGGATTTGCGCGATGTCTTCCATTCTGGTTTTCGCATATCCTTTTTCACAAAACTGCTGGATGGCCACCTCTAAAATCCGTTCATTTTGTAAACTAATTTCTTGGCTAACGCGACGCAATATTCTTGTCTCCTGTTCGTTAATTATCCTTGTGAGTATAATTTACACCCATCCCGCCGGGATGTCAATGTACATATATGACAAAGCTTATTTCATATTTTTATTGAACATTTTAGACAGCCCTCTTTCTGAATCCTCTTTTTATGCCCTGTACGCCCGTTTTGTAAAAAGGCAAAGTCCTTGATTCCAGAGGGGTTTTACCGGGTATTTTTCTACATAAAAAGCTGATTTAAGCAAAATTTTTCCATAATCCCTTGCCTGCTTCTTCAGAATCAGATATACTAATGTAGTTATTACACGCAAACCACAAAAGGAGGCAGTGCATGAAATCAGTTTTCCTTTTTATAAAGGATAAATACACCAATCCCAAATATCCCTTCCAGGAC
>JAVVPH010000045.1:0-10317 GCA_036655835.1 Oscillibacter sp. | reverse complement strand
TCACCGAACAGCGGGAGGAAATGCTCTCCCGGCTGAAGGGCTGAATAAAAACCGGTAAGGCCACCCAATTTTGGGTGGCCTTACTATTTTTCGGTTTGTGTCAAATAGAAGGGACACGCTTCGTTACAGTGTACAGAGAGGGGGGAGGAAATGCTGGCGATTTTGCAAATGCTGGAGGACCGTGCAGACCAGGACAAATTTGAGGCACTCTATCACGCTTACCGGGGCTTACTGTTCTACGTGGCCAATCGGATTCTGCAAAATACCCAGGATGCCGAGGATGCGGTACAACAGACGTTTTTGAAAATTGCGGAGAATCTGGAGGCCGTCGCCCAACCGGTGCATCCTAAGACCCGGGCTCTGGTTGCTATTATCGCGGAGCGCACCGCCATCGACCTTTACCGGGCTAAGCAGCGCCATCCAACGGTGGATTTGGACGAGCTGCCGCTTTTTTACACGGACCAACTGCCGGAGGAGGGAAGTCTATCCGCCGCCATCACCGCCTTGCCGTCCCGGTACCGTCAGGTGATTCTGCTAAAGTATCACTTGGGCTACTCCAACGGGGAGATTGGGGCGCTTTTGGGCTGTACGCCAGAGGGAATCAGTCAAATCGCCCATCGGGCCAAGGAAAAATTGACAATTATTTTGGAGCAAAAGGAGGACGCAATATGACTGTCACCGACGAAGAACTATGGGAAGCCGCGCCCCGAGCGACAGCGTGGTTGCTAGACACCCTTCCGTCGCAGGCGGACTGTGACCATGCGTTTTCCTTCCGATTTGAGAGAAAGATGCGTTTGCTTCTGACGGCACGGCAGCACTTACCCCATAGAAATCGAATGACCTGCAAGCGGGCGGCAATGCTGGCGTTGGTGGCGCTGCTCAGCGCCCTGACGGTCACCATGAGCGTGTCTGCCTTGCGGGAACAATTTTTCCGGGTGTTCTCTGCTGTCCGGGAAAATGGCATTGAGTATTACATCCGGGCAGAGAACCGGGAGGCGCTGTACTTCCATCGGATTACACTGGGTTGCGTGCCCGAAGACTTTGAGATGGAATGGGAGCATCTGGACCAACGGGATTTGTGGAGCACCTACCATTTGTGCTATACCCACGCAGATGGGCGGACTTTTTCTGTCTCGCAAAGCGTGGAGGAACGGTATTCCGGCGTTTTTGGGGATGTGGAGTCTGAGGCAGTCACCGTGCAGGGAGACGAGGCCCAGTTACAGGAGGATGGGACGTATTGCTGCCTATTCTGGGTTCACGGGCCGAACATCATGACCCTGACAAGCGACGGTATGACCCGTGAGGAAATCATGAAAATTGCGGAACAGATTCAGTGGTAAATTTGAAAATTCACCCAGTGAGGAGATTGAAAAGGAGTTATAGCATATGAAAAAAATCCTTTCGTTTTTCACCGGAATGGTGTCAATGGCCTTGATACTTACAATGATGCCCGCCTCTCTGGCCTCGCCCACATCTCCGGGGACTTCGTTGCAAGGCAAAATCTCGGTCAATCAGGTGGGCGTTGCCTTGTTCAGTGAGGTCAAATTTACACCGGGACAAATGCACACCGCTACCAACGGACAGAAGATACCTGTAACTTTGACCTACACCGACGCCCTCGGCGGAAAGACACACTATCTCGCGGCCCGGACGGCAGCGGAGTTATTTGATGTGTATCGGGGCGTTTCTTGGAACGGGGAACAAAACTGCATTGACTTTTCCAGTCAACCTAAGTCCAACATTGTCATCGTGGAGCCGGGGAAGGAGCCGCCGAAGAATTTGCCGGACGGGTCTATTACAATTACGGTTGGCACTGGTGAAAAGGAATCAAAAAAGCCGGATAGCACGCCTGATAAGCCGGAGCTTGAACGGAAGGCAGGTCCCTTTACGGAGATTGACCCATCCAACCTGAAGCTGGATCGAAGGCCCATCATTTTGCGGGACGGGAGACTATCCAAATCCTCCACCGGTTTGAACCAGATAATCTCTGTGGAGCCGAACAACGGCACCGTAATTGTCATCACCGTCAGTAATTACGGCAAGTCTGCCGTTTTCGTGAACTTGATGCGGCCTTATACCGTTGGATACGGATCCGAACAACTCAGCGGCGTAACGCTTGAGCCGGGGAAAACCATCCTTCGCGCCATTCGGATGGACAAGGACGCAGAGGACCTGGAAAAAACGCTTCAGTTGTCTGTGGACACACCGGAAATGGGTTGGATGACCGATGTGAGCTTTGCCGTGGAGCAATACAAGGAATAGAGCGAAATTTAAGGAGCGAATGCCCAATGGCATTCGCTCCTTAAAAACTTGATTCGTTCTGCTTACTTTGCGGTGATATAGCCCTTTTTGCACAGCAGCTCCGCCAGCAGTACCGCGCCGCCGGCAGCGCCTCGCAGGGTGTTGTGGGACAGGCAGACAAATTTATAATCGTACTGGCTGTCCGGCCGGAGGCGACCGATGGAAACCGCCATGCCGTGCTCCAGATTGCGGTCCAGTTTGGTCTGGGGGCGGTTATCCTCCTCAAAATAGTGGAGGAATTGCTTGGGAGCGGAGGGCAAATCCAGCTCCTGGGCCGGGCCGCGGAAAGCTGCCCAGTCGGCCTTGATTTGGTCCATGGAGGGCGCACAGCCATCTTTAAATTTCATGAAGCAGGCGGCCATATGTCCGTCCTGACAGGCCACGCGGAAGCACTGGGCGGTGAGGGCCGGGCCGTCCGCCTTGACAATTTTTCCATTCTCAATATGCCCCCACAGCTTCAGCGGCTCCTGCTCGGATTTCTCCTCCTCGCCGCCGATATAGGGAATCACGTTGTCCACCATTTCAGGCCAGCGGGCGAAGGTTTTACCCGCGCCGGAAATGGCCTGATAGGTGCAGACCAAGGCGCTTTCCAGCCCGTATTTCCGCAGGGGATGGAGGGCGGGGACATAGCTTTGCAGGGAGCAGTTGGATTTGACGGCGATGAAGCCCCGCTTGGTGCCCAGTCGTCTGCGCTGTGCGGGGATGATGTCCAAGTGGTCGGCGTTGATCTCCGGCACCACCATGGGCACGTCGTCCGTCCAGCGGTTGGCGCTGTTGTTGGACACCACCGGACATTCCAGCTTGGCGTATTTTTCTTCCAGAGCCAGGATTTCGTCCTTGTTCATATCCACGGCGCAAAATACAAAATCCACTTGAGATGCCAGAATTTCCGCGTCTGCCTGCGCATCCAGCACCACGATTTTCTTGGCCTCCTCAGGCAGGGGCAGGTCTAGTGCCCAGCGGTCCTTCACCGCTTCCTCATAGGTTTTTCCGGCACTGCGGCCGCTGGCGGCGATGGCGGTGAGGCGAAACCAGGGGTGTCCCTCCATCAGTGTGATAAATCGCTGGCCCACCATACCGGTGCCGCCAATGATGCCAACCTTGTACTGTTCCATAACGATTTCCTCCTGCATTGTTTCAGTTTGGGAAACCAAAGCGGTTTCCGCCAAATTTAGTTGAATGTGTCGACGATTTGTACTATAATACCAGAAGTCGATGCTTTGCGTGTTTTCGTAGCACGGACATTTGTATGTATACTAGCATACTTTCGTAATTTCGTCAAGAGATTGACCATTGGGAGGATACATGAAAAAACTGTGGATGACCCTGGTATTTGTTGTAACTTTTTTCACGTTGTCCGCCACCTCGGCATCGGCAACGGTGAAGGATACGGTGAAGGTGGGCCTGCGCTACGGCGAAAGTGCCATGACCTCCGCCAATTTGGAAAACGCCCGGGGCAGCGGCTACGCGTTGGGGTATTTCGACAGTGACCGCTTGTTTGTACCCCTGGGGCAGACAGAAGTAACCACGCTGTCCGTCAGCGCCGCCGGGACAGGCTACCATTTGCAGCTCGACCAAAGCTACGGCTCCTTTGAGGAGGCCGCCCGGGCCGCCGCAGAGGTCGGCGGCTACCCGGCCTATCTCACCGGCGGCTACACCGTGCGGGTGGGCAGCTACGACACAAAGGACCAGGCGGAGGGGAGCGGTCTTTCCGGGCAGGCGGTTCGCTCCTCGTCCACCGGCGTATTGGTCAGCGATACCGGCAGCAACCGGGTGCTGTTTGAGTTTGACTGCCAGGGGGCGCTGAGCTTGGGCATCCTGCCAAATGGGCAGGGGGAGAAAGCCGTCACTTGGTTTAAGGGCTACAAATATTATGGCGGCTTTGAGTATCCCCGCATCACCGGCGGCAATTTGAATGTCGTCAATGTGGTGAATTTGGAGGACTATGTGAAGGGCGTGATTCCCTATGAGATGAACGGGGATTGGCCCTTGGCCGCATTGGAGGCCCAGGCCATCGGTGCGCGGACCTACGTCTGCCGTACCAGTAAGCATATGAACACCTATGGTTTTGATGTGTGCAACACCACGGATTGCCAGTTGTACAACGCTGCGGGCAGCGGTGCCGCCTACCCCAGCGCCATCAGTGACGCGGCGGTGGAGGGCACTGCGGGCCGCTGTATGTACTACCAGGGGGAGCTGATCAACGCGGTCTATTCTGCCTCCAACGGCGGCGCGTCCGAGGATGCGGCCAACGTCTGGGGGAGCGAGTCGGGCTATCTCAAGGGCAAGCCGGACCCCCATGAGGCAACCATTACCATCCCCAATTACAGCTATACCGCCACCTATACCCCCGCCCAATTGACCTGGATTCTCCAAGAGAAGGGGTATTCCATCGGCACCGTCAAAAATGTCTATGTATCGGCGTATACCAAGCTGGGCAACGTGTATCAGGTGACCTTTGAGGACAGCGCCGGACAGACCTTGACCGTAAAAGGGGAGACCTGCCGCACAATTTTTTACAGCAGTACCTATAAAAAATCCGTCCGCAGTATGCGCTTTAACATCAACGGCGGCAGTGCCGCCGGCACCTATGTCAACGGGACCGCTACGCTTCCCAACGTGTCCGGGGCCTACGCCATCTCCGGCGGCGGAAAAGTTGCCAAGGTCGGGGATGCCCCCTATGTCATCACCTCCGCCGGCTCCGGCCCGCTGTCCACCGGAAAATCTCAGCCCACAGACGGCACCTTTACCATCACCGGCACCGGCAGCGGACACAATGTGGGCATGAGCCAATACGGCGCCAAGGCCATGGCGGAGCAGGGCTATTCCTATGAGGATATTTTGCATTTTTACTATACCGACATCACCATTGCGTGAGGAACAGGACGACAGATGAAAACAAGCGATTTTTACTATGATTTACCGGAAGAATTGATTGCCCAGACCCCCATTGAGCGGCGGGACGCCTCGCGGCTATTGACACTGGACAGGACCACGGGAAAAACGGAGCATCACCATTTTTACGAGCTGCCCGATTTTCTGACGGAGAAGGACTGCCTGATTTTGAACGATTCCCGGGTACTGCCCGCCCGACTACTGGGCCAGCGGCTGCCCGGCGGCGGTGCCTGCGAGGTGCTGCTGCTGATTGACCGGGGGGATAAGGTTTGGGAATGTCTGGTCCGTCCGGGCCGGAAAATGCGCCCGGGGACCAAGCTGTCCTTTGGCAACGGCGCACTTTTGGCGGAAGTGATGAGCGAGGTGGAGGGCGGTAATCGCCTGGTCCGCTTCGAGTATGAGGGGATTTTTCTGGAGGTGCTGGAGCACCTGGGCAAAATGCCTCTGCCGCCCTACATCAAGGTGGAGCTGGAGGACCAGGAGCGGTATCAAACCGTGTATTCCAAGGCCATTGGCAGTGCGGCGGCCCCCACGGCGGGTCTGCATTTTACGCCGGAACTGCTGCAAAAAATTGCGTACAAGGGCGTGGGCATTGGCTATGTCACCCTCCACGTGGGCCTTGGCACCTTCCGCCCGGTGAAGGAGGACGCCATTGAGGACCACGCCATGCACAGCGAATACTGCACCATCCCCCAGGAGACGGCGGACCTCATCAACCGCACCAAGCGCAACGGCGGACGGGTGGTGTGCGTGGGGACCACCTCCTGCCGGACACTGGAATCCTGGGCGGCGGAGGACGGCACCATGCGTGCCACTGCCGGCTGGACGGACATCTATATCTATCCGGGCTACCGCTTCAAGGTGATGGACGCGCTGGTGACCAATTTCCATCTGCCGGAGTCCACCTTGATTATGCTGGTATCCGCTCTGGCGGGCCGGGAACAGGTTCTGGCAGCCTACGAAGAGGCTGTCCGGGAAAAATATCGTTTCTTCTCCTTCGGGGATGCCATGTTCATCTATTAGGGGGAATTTGTATTGACAGCGTGTTTCTCTCCATGGTTCAGTTTCTAGTTACACTGCTTTCTCATCCACTCAGCTATGGCTGGCTTACGCTGATTGGCGTTTTGACCCTGATCGCCATTGGATTTCTCCTTCCGTTTTTTGGGATGCGCAGGAGAAAACACAGATGGGTGCGTTTCCTTCCGGCGGGTATCTGCGGACTACTCATTCTCTATGCCGAGGCGCGGTGGAGCGGCCTCATCAGCTTTGCAGGAGAAAACAGCGGCTTTCTCCCCGGCGGACGGATGGTTGCCTTTGCAATTTGCTTCGTGGCGCTGACGGTTTTAATCGGCATACTCATGGGGCAAATTGTTTGCCTGATTGTCTCCCGAAAAAAAGTTTAAGAGGACAGGAGTTTTTGTGTGTTTAAGCTACTCAAAACAGAAGGCACAGCCCGGCGCGGGCAGTTTTCCTGCGCCCATGGCGGCACGGTTCAGACGCCGGTATTTATGAATGTCGGCACCCAGGGGGCCATCAAGGGCGGCGTTTCCGCCCACGATTTAAAGGAGATTGGCTGCCAGATTGAGCTGTCCAATACCTATCATCTCCACCTGCGCCCCGGCGACGACGTGGTGCGGCAGATGGGCGGGCTCCACAAATTCATGGATTGGGATGGCCCCATTCTCACGGATTCCGGCGGCTTCCAGGTGTTTTCTCTGGCGGCTCTGCGGAAAATTAAGGAGGAGGGCGTGCAGTTCGCCTCCCATCTGGATGGCCACAAAATTTTTATGGGGCCGGAGGAGTCCATGCAGATCCAGTCCCATCTCGGCAGTGACGTGGCCATGGCCTTTGACGAATGTGTGGAAAATCCTGCCACACACGAGTACGCAAAAGCCTCCTGCGAGCGGACACTGCGGTGGTTGGAGCGTTGCAAGACAGAGCATGACAGGCTGAATACCTTGCCAGACACTGTGAACCCCAAACAGATGCTGTTTGGCATTAACCAGGGCAGTATCTACCCGGATTTGCGGGTTTGGCATATGCAGCAAATTGCCAAAATTGACTGCGAGGGCTTTGCCATCGGCGGCTTGGCGGTGGGGGAGTCGGCGGAGGTGATGTACGAAATCATCGACGCGGTGGAGCCGTATATGCCCAAAGAAAAGCCACGGTATCTCATGGGCGTGGGCACGCCGTCCAATATCATCGAGGGCGTTGCCCGGGGCGTGGACTTCTTCGACTGCGTGATGCCCTCCCGCAACGGCCGCCACGGGAAGCTGTTTACTTGGGAGGGGACTGTCAACATCCTCAATGAAAAATACAAAACGGATCCCAGCCCCATCAGTGAAAGCTGTCAGTGCCCGGCCTGCCGCAGTTTTTCCAAGGCCTATCTCCGCCATCTCTTTAAGGCGGACGAGGTGCTGGCCCTGCGCTTGGCAGTGCTACACAATCTCTATTTTTATAATGAGTTGATGGCAAAAATTCGGACCGCTTTGGACGAGGGGACTTTTGGCGATTTTCGAGCAAAATACAGCGGTGTTTTGGAGCAACGGGTCTAAATGGATTTTTGCGGGCTGTTTTATGAGTAAAATATCAAAAAACGGGATAAATATTAAAAATATGCTTGCTTTTTATTTGACACTATGGTACTATATTTCAGCATTACGCACAGCATTCCGACCGCCTGTCTGTGTCCGTTTCGGGTTGGCAGGGGGGATGAAGATGCTGGAGGAAAAAACTAAATTTTTATTGGAGGTACTCAAACCATGGCAAATTCTAACGTCGTTTCCATGAAAGCCCTGCTGGAGGCGGGCGTCCACTTCGGTCATCAGACCCGTCGCTGGAACCCCAAGATGGCTCCCTATATCTACACCGAGCGCAACGGTATCTACATCGTTGACCTGCAAAAGACCGTCCGCAAGCTGGAAGATGCTTATGCATTTGTCCGCGAGCTGTCCCTCAGCGGCCAGACGCTGCTGTTCGTCGGCACCAAGAAGCAGGCCCAGGATGCCATCCGCGAGGAAGCAACCCGTTGCGGTCAGTATTTTGTCAACGCCCGTTGGCTGGGCGGCATGATGACCAACTTTAAGACCATGCGTACCCGCGTGGACCGCTTGACACAGCTCAAGACCATGCAGGAGGACGGCACCTTTGATATGCTCCCCAAGAAGGAAGTCATGAAGCATTTGGGCGAGATTGAGAAGCTGGAGAAGTATCTGGGCGGCGTGAAGGAAATGCGCAAGCTGCCCGGCGCACTGTTCATCGTCGACACCCGCAAGGAGCGCAACGCCATTGCTGAGGCACACAAGCTGGGCATTCCCGTTGTCGCCATCGCCGATACCAACTGCGATCCCGACGAAATTGACTATATCATCCCCGGCAACGATGACGCCATCCGCGCCATCAAGCTGATTTCCTCCGTCATGGCCAACGCCATTCTCGAGGGCAAGCAGGGTGAGCAGCTGGAAGAGGCTGTTGCCGAGAAGGCCGCCGCTGAGGCCGCTGAATAAATTCAAAAATTTTGCGTGAGGGGCACTGCCTCTCCGATAGAATCAACTGGAGGATATTAAAGAATGGCTTTTACTGCAACAGATGTAAAGACCCTGCGCGAAATGACCGGCGTGGGCATGATGGATTGCAAGAAGGCACTCACCGCCAACGACGGCGATATGGACAAGGCCGTTGAGTGGCTCCGCGAAAAGGGCATGGCCGCCTCTGCGAAGAAGGCCTCCCGCATTGCCGCCGAGGGTATGGCCTACGCCACCGTGATTGACGGTGTGGGCGTTGTGGTCGAGGTGAACGCCGAGACGGACTTTGTTGGCAAGAACGAGAAGTTTGTCGACTTCGTCAAGGGCATTGCCGCCACCGTGGCAAAGGAGAATCCCGCCACTGTGGAAGCGCTGATGGATTGCAATTATCTCTCCACCGGCCTCACTGTGACCCAGCAGCAGCAGGAGATGGTTTTGGTCATCGGGGAGAACATCAAGGTTCGCCGCTTTGCCCGCTATGCCGACGGTGTGTCCGTCCCCTACAACCATGCCGGCGGAAAAATCGGCGTGTTGGTGAACCTGGCGGTTGAGGGCGGCATTGATGCCACCGAAATCGGCAAGGACGTCGCCATGCAGATTGCTGCCCTGAATCCCCGTTTCTGGGACAAGGCAGAGGTCACCGAGGATATTCTGGCGGAAGAGAAGAAAATCATGATGGTCCAGATGGAGAACGACCCGAAGATGGCCTCCAAGCCCGAAAAGGTGAGAGAGAGCATCGTTGCCGGCAAGCTCAACAAGTTCTACGCTGAGAACTGCCTGCTGCAAGAGGAGTTTGTCAAGGACAACACCCTCTCCGTCGAAAAATATATTGCCGCCGCCGCGAAGGCACTGGGCGGCACCGTCACCTTCAAGGCTGCCGCTCGTTTTGAAAAGGGCGAGGGCATTGAGAAGAAGGAAGAGAACTTTGCCGCAGAGATTGCCTCTCTGGTGAAGTAAACACTCCCGGATACCGCAATCGGGCAGGCGCTGTGCGCCTGCCCGGTTTTTTCTTGTATTTACCGGTAGAAACTGGTATAATGAATCGATATATTCTTTGCGGTGGCTGTGAGATTTGCAAATGGCGGCTTCCCAAAGGGCAACTTTTGCCCGCGGGCCGGAAAACGCCTGCGATGATGGCGGAAGCAAAAAGGGAGGCAACGCCTTTGCACTATCTTCAGGAATTATTTCAAGCCCTGGATTTCGCCTCCATGGGCGATGCCGTACTGCGGGTGTTGGCCATTTTTTTATGCCTGACCATCCACGAAACCTGCCACGGTTTGGCGGCTTACGCTCTGGGCGACCCCACTGCCAAAGAGCTGCACCGCCTGTCCCTAAACCCTCTGCGCCACATCGACTGGTTTGGACTGCTTATGATGTTCACGGTGGGCTTTGGCTGGGCCAAGCCGGTGCCGGTGGATTTGCGCTATTTCAAAAAGCCCAAGCAGGGCATGGCTGTCACCGCCTTGGCAGGGCCGGTATCCAACCTGCTGTTGGCTATATTGATGATTGGAATTAGTAAGGTGATTTACCTTTACGCCCCATACAGCGCAATGTGGGAGACGGTTTTTAATTTCTGCCTGTACACCGTGGCCCCGCT
>JAVVPH010000044.1:0-10662 GCA_036655835.1 Oscillibacter sp. | reverse complement strand
GAACAGCTGGCGTATTGACCCATTCCCCCCAAAAAGGAGATTTTTTTTGATTTTTCCGACAAAATCAGTTGACAAGCTAAAAATGGGCTGATATACTTACTAAGCCGCTTTGAATGGGTTGAAAGCGCACGCATTGGCGTGCCACCTCCGACAGCGAGCCCGTAGTGAAGGAGTTGAAAATAAATGCACGCAATCATCGAAACCGGCGGCAAGCAGTACAAGGTCGCAGAGGGCGACGTGGTTTTCATCGAAAAGCTGGATTTGGAGTCCGGTGATCAGATTCAGTTTGATCACGTTCTGGCGATTCTGGACGGTGAGAACGCCACCTTTGGTGCCCCCATGGTAGAGGGCGCTTCCGTGGCCGCTTCCGTGGTGAAGAACGGTAAGGGAAAGAAGATTCACATCTTCAAGTACAATGCCAAAAAGGGCTACCGCAAACGTCAGGGCCATCGTCAGCCTTACACCAAGGTTGAAATTGGCAAGATTTCTGTCTGAGCATGACCTGCGTCACGTTTCATACAGAGGGAGACCGGATTACCGGATTTGACTCCCAAGGCCACAGCGGCTACGCCGAAGAGGGCGCGGACATTGTCTGCGCCGCCGTCACCAGCGCCATTCGCCTGGTGGAGGCCACCCTTAACGACGTGCTGGGTTTGGCCGCTTCCGTGAAGGTCAACGAAAAGGACACCAAGATTTCCCTGCGGCTGCCCGGCGGTCTTGCCGCCACGGCGGAGAGCACCTCCCAGGCACTGCTGACAGGCTTGATGGTCTATTTTACGGAGCTTCACGACGAATACCCCAACCATATTGAAATTTTGGAGGGCTAACCCCCTCCCCATCATCTTAATAAGAAAGGATGGTTCTGCTATGATTCGCATCGGTTTACAGTTTTTTGCTCATAAAAAGGGCGGCGGTTCTACTCGGAACGGCCGTGACTCCCAGTCCAAGCGTCTGGGTGTCAAGCGCGGAGATGGTCAGACAGTTCTGGCCGGCAATATTCTGGTTCGCCAGCGCGGCACCCATATCCATCCGGGTGTGAACGTTGGTAAGGGCACAGACGACACGCTGTTCGCCACTGCTACCGGCGTTGTTCGTTTCGAGCATCTGGGCAAGGATCGCAAACAGGTTTCTGTTTACGAGGCTCAGTAATCAGACAACAGGTACCGCGGAGCCCCGAACGCCAAGTTCGGGGCTCTTTTTCCCGACGGCCACTGTTTTCGTTTGCTTGCAAGCGAATTTTGGGGCAACCTATCTCCACGCAGCTATGCCATTTCATTGGATTTCCCACCCCAACGCCGCCTTGCGGCGCTGGCAAAAGACCCGCAAAGCGGATGTATGCGAGGGCGTTTTCGAGAAAGCGCGTTGGCATCCATCCACTGCAAATACGACTCTAGGAGGTGTACCCTATATGGCAAATGCATTCATTGACAAGGCACGCATCACCGTCAAGGCCGGCAACGGCGGCAACGGGGTGGTGGCCTTCCATCGGGAAAAATATATCGCGGCCGGCGGACCGGACGGCGGCGACGGCGGGCGGGGCGGTTCTGTCATCATTCAGGTGGACGACAATTCCTCCACACTGATGGACTTCCGCTACAAGCGCAAATATGTGGCTCCGTCCGGCGCGGACGGCGAGGGCGGGCGGCGCTCCGGCAAGGACGGCGCAAGCCTGATCATCCGGGTTCCCCGGGGCACTTTGATCCGCGACGCGGAAACCAACGAAATCATCAAGGATATGTCCGACAAGGAGCCGTTTGTGCTCTGCCGAGGCGGTCGGGGCGGCTGGGGCAACAGCCACTATGCCACGCCCACCCGCCAAGCGCCCCACTTCGCCAAGTCGGGGATTCCCGGCGAGAGCCACGAGGTGTGCTTGGAGCTGAAGCTTCTGGCGGACGTGGGCCTCATCGGCTTTCCCAACGTGGGAAAATCCACCCTGCTCTCTGTGGTTTCCAAGGCCCAGCCGAAAATCGCCAACTACCACTTCACCACCCTCTTCCCCAATCTGGGCGTGGTGTGGATTGCCGACGGCGTGAGTTTCGTGATGGCGGATATTCCCGGCATCATTGAGGGCGCGTCTGACGGCGTGGGCCTGGGCCACGATTTTCTGCGGCACATTGATCGCTGCCGTCTGCTGATTCATGTGGTGGACGTGTCCGGCTGCGAGGGCCGTGACCCGGTGGCAGATTTTGATGCCATCAACGCGGAGCTGGCCCAGTACAGCCCCGAGCTGGCCACCCGTCCCCAAATTGTGGCGGCCAACAAAATTGACATTATGGAAAATCCCGAGAATTTGGCGGCACTTCGTGCCCACGTGGAGGCCAAGGGCTATCCCCTCTTTGAGATGTCCGCCGCCGCCCACATCGGCACCCGGGAATTGATGCTCAAAACGGCGGAGCAGCTCTCCACACTGCCTCCCGTCACGGTGTACGAGCCGGAATATGTGAAGCAGCCGCCGGTGGTGGACACCACCACTCCCCTGCTCATCGAGCAGGCCGAGGACGGCACCTGGATGGTGGAGGGGCCTTGGCTCCAACGTCTGATGGGCAACATCAACTTCGAGGACCAGGAGAGCCGGATGTATTTCGACAAGACCCTGCGGGAGTCCGGCCTGTTCACGCGGATGGAGGAAATGGGTGTCAAGGACGGCGACGCCGTCGTCTTGTACAACTACGAATTCGATTACCAGGCCTAATTCACCTCCGAAACCCATGGATTTTTCAACCGGCCAAAACGCCGCGCAAAGCCGATTGCATAAACGCATAAAAAAGCGAGAGTAAATCAACGATTTACTCTCGCTTTTTTGGCGGATTTTTTCTTTTCGCTCTCCGCTTGGAAGTCCTCCATCACCACTTTAAAGTTGCTTTTAAACAGCAGACGCACAGCATAAATCAAAGCGTCCCGGGTGTCTTTTTCCATGTCCTTCATGGCGCGAATCATGGCGAAGGCCGACTTAACGCTCTCCTCCCGCAAATCCGTGAGGGTCAGCGCGCCAGAGGCGGAGAGTACCTCGAAGAGGCCGTCCACAAATTTTTCCCGCTGGTCCAAGGGCATATGGTGGACCCATTCCTTCAGCGTCAAATCGTTCAGGTGGCCCTGGCGGGTCACGTTGCGCAGCGTTACAAAATGATTCCCCAGCACCTCCCAGGAAAAACCGTCGTGCTGCATCAGCCCCAGTTGACTGCTGTCCACCACGGTGTACGCCTCCTCATGCTCCAGCATCATCCCCACCACCGAGGATTTCGGCACGATGGAGACAATCCGGTCCTCCACCCGGCGATGCTCCGGCCGGTCCAGCAGGTCCTCGTGAAAACCGGGGCCGTCGTTGGAGTAAATGCCAAGGATGCGCCGTTGGAGGGCGGCGGGAGCGAACACCGCGGCGTACACCGCCAAATTGCCGCCCTTGGAATGTCCGCCCAGCCGCAGCTTCCGCCGGGAATAGAGCCGGGCCATGGCCCGGGTATAGTCCAACGCCATTTTTTGGGACGGAACCTCCGGCACGCAGGCCATGCGGAAGTCCTCCTTCCAGCCCGCCAGGGTATCGTCGGTGCCGCGAAAGGCCAGATACACCGGCCCGTCCCCCGTCTCAATTGTCAGCGCGGCAAACTGCTCCGCCTTTTCATCGTCCAGCCAATCCACAAAGCCGTTCAAGCCCATCTCTCGAAAACGGGCGGAGGCAGCCATTTTTTGCAGCATCAGGGGAATTTCATCCGGCACCAGCACCCCCATGTCAATTTTCTCACCGGCGGGGAATTTTTCAAAAAACGCGGCGGCAGCGGCGTAGAGCGGCACACTGGCTCCCTCGCCGGGGCGGGGAACAATGCCCTTGAAATCCACAAAGGACAGCTCCGCCAAAATCAGATTGTCCACCTCGTTGAAGGGGGCCTGCGCCAGCGTCAAATCCCCCCGCCAGTCCAAATAATCCAGTAAATTTGCCATGCGCGTCTCCTTCTCCCCTTTGGATGGTTCCATTATAATCCCCATCTTTCCCAGATACAAGAGGTCTATCCGGGACGGGCCTGTCATAGGCTATTCATATCTTATACAGCCGAGGTGTACTGCTTTATGACAAGCCACAATGAAGTTTTGCTAGAGGGGACGGTGCTGGAAGCCCCCACCCTGTCCCACGAAAATCACGGCGCGCGGTTTTACCGCTGCACGCTCCGGGTGCCCCGACTGTCCGGCCAGGCGGACGTACTGCCCATTCTATTTCCCGAGGTTCTGCTCCCCAAAGTGACGCCGGGGGCGGAAGCCCGGGTCCATGGACAGCTGCGGTCCTTCAACAACAAGAGCGGCTGCGGAAACCGCTTGGTGCTGACGGTCTATGCACTGGGGGTGGAGGCGGGGCTGGGGGCCCCCTGCAACCACATTCTCCTCTCCGGCACCCTGTGCAAGCCGCCTATTTTCCGTCGCACGCCGTTGGGGCGCAGTATCTGCGATTTAATGCTGGCGGTGGGGCGGCGCTATGGGCGGGCGGACTATCTGCCCGTCATTTCCTGGGGCCAGCTATCCCTGCGCCTGAGCACTCTCGCCGTGGGCGATCCGGTGACGCTGGAGGGGCGGGTGCAGAGCCGCATCTACCACAAGGTGACGGAGGACGGTCCCGAGGAGCGGACCGCCTACGAGGTTTCCATGATGCAGTTGTTGGAGGAACCGGCGGACTGAGGGCCGAAAAAAAGGAGACTGTTGCACGGCGGCGGGGCTATCCCTCCCGCTGTGCAGCAGTCTCCTTTTTTCATTTGGTGGGAAAGCCGAACTGATTTCGGCTGTCGTACAGGAACTGCAAAAAACTCCGAGGATAGGGGATGAACCGCCCGTCCGCCACCATGGTGAAAATTTCCTCCAACGTGGCCCAACGGACGCGCTGGACCTCCTCCGCTTGGAGCACCAGGGCATCCAGGTCCGGCTCCCGCCGGCAGATATAAAAATCGTCGAAGCCGCCGTCAAAATTCACGGTAATGGCGGGGCGCAGGCCTTGCAAATCCAAGGCGTAGCCCAGCTCCTCCCGCACCTCCCGCTCCGCCGCCTGACGGACCGTCTCGCCGGCATCCACGCCGCCGCCCACGGTGACATCCCACCTGGAGGGCCAAATCTGCTTGCAGGCCGTGCGCTGCTGAATCAGCAGGCGGCCCTGGCCGTCAAACAGGCAGACATGGACCACCGTGCGGTATTCCCCCGGGGCCTTTTCCCCCTGCCGCTCCGCCGTCCGGCCCAGGGGGGCTCGGTTTTCATCGTATAAATCCACTAATTCCATGGGTTTTCTCCTCACTGTTTTCGGGCGGTGGTATAGTCGTCGCCCCGGCGGTAAAAGGGGCAGACCCCCGCCCGGAAAAACCGCTCCATCTCGTCCTCATCCAAATCCTTGGTACAGACGTAGATGTCCGTTTCCTCGTCGTAATCGTAATAAACGCACTCTTGGCACTGCATCATAAACACCTCATAATACCACGGTATACACGCCGTCAATTTGAATTTTTTCCGCTAAAAGCAGGGCCTCCACCGCCCCTCGGCTCTCCAGCGGCGCGGCCCAGCACAGGCCGCAGCCGGCGGAAATACTGCGGGGCACGGGAATGAGCCGCCCCGGGACCTTCGCCCCGGTGCAGGCGAATTCCATGGCCATGGCAGCAGTGGTGGTGGGGAAGGTGACCACGCATTTTTCCACGCTACCGCCCCTCCCCCGCCAGAATTTTTACCGCGGACAAGGCCGCGTCTGTCTCCGCTTCCGTGTTGAAATAGGACCAGGAAAAGCGAATTGCTCCCCCCGCTTCCGTCCCCAAGGCGCGGTGCAGACGGGGTGCGCAGTGCGCCCCGGGACGGACGGCAATGCCGAACCGCTCCGCCAACGCGTCCGCCGCCAGAGCGGAGTCCCAACCATCCACATTCAGCGCCACAATGGGGGCCCGAAGGGCCTGGGTCCAGTCGCCGTAGATGGTCACGCCGGGAATCGCTTTGACTTCCCGGTAAAACCGCCGGGCCAAGGCCAAATCGTGGTCACGGATGGTATCCACGCCAATTTCCGCCAACCAGTCCAGGGCGGCGGAAAGGCCCGCCAAGCCGTGGCTGTTGAGGGTGCCGGCCTCCAGTCGGGTGGGGTAGTCCATGGGCTGGGTTTCGGAAAAGCTCCCCACGCCGGTGCCGCCCACCAAAAACGGACGGATTTCCACGCCCTCCCCCACGCACAGTCCCCCGGTGCCCTGGGGGCCATACAGGCCCTTATGCCCGGTGAAGCACAGCACATCAATGCCGTCTTTCTCCATATCAATGGGGAAAAGCCCCGCCGTCTGGGACGCATCCACCACCAACAGCAGTCCGTGGGCCTTGGCAAAGGCGCTGATCCGGGGCAAATCCACCGCATCCCCCGTCAGGTTGGAGGCGTGGGTGCAGACGATGGCTTTTGTCTCCCGCCGCAACAGCCGTTCCAAGGCGCCGTACTCCAGCTTCCCCTGCCGGTCCGCAGGGAGAAAATCCACTGCGCCGCCCTGGGATGCCAGACGATATAGTGGGCGCAATACGGAATTATGTTCCCAAGTTGTGGACAGAATATGGTCACCGGGGCCAAACAGGCCCCCGATAGCCATGTTCAGCGCCTGGGTGGAATTGGCGGTAAAACACACGTGGTCAGGCCGCTGACAAGCAAATTGCCTTGCCAGCTTCACCCGGGTGCCGTAGACCATCCGCGCCGCCGAAAGGGCCTCGTTGTGGGCGCCCCGTCCGCAATTTCCAAACCCGTCCAGCGCCGCCGTCACCGCCGCCGCCACACCGGGGGGCTTGGGGCGGGTGGTGGCGGCATTGTCCAGATAAATCACGGCTTCACCACTTGTTCGGCGGCGGTCAGGCGCTCCACAATGTCGTACATATTGGTGACCTCCCCCACCTCCAACCGGTCTGCCAAGCCATAGTGATTCAGGCAGGTGCCGCAGGTAAAAATCTCCGTGCCGCGCGCCGCCAACTCCCGCAAATCCTCCAAGGAAGTTGAGCCGGTGGTGGTCAGCTTGGCCCCGCCGTTATAGAAAAGGAGGGTGGCCGGAGGCTGAGGCAGGCGGCTGAGGGCAAATAAAAAGCCCTTGAGCAGTGTCCGGCCCAACGTCTCGTCCCCCCGGCCCATGGTATCGGCCTCCACCGCCACCAGCAGACCGTTTTTTGCCTGGGGCGCGCACGTCTCCTCCTGCAAGGGCTGGGTGGAAAGGGGTGTGGGCACGTCGATGGTGACGCGAAAGGCATTTTCTCCGGTTTGCTCCGTTTGGATGGAAAGGCCCCGCCCCCCCGCCATCCGCGTCAGGTTTTGGACGGCCACAGCATTGTCCACATAAATTTCCACCACGCCCGGTTCCCGCAGTTCTTCCAGGGCGTGGGCCGCTTTCACCACCGGAGCGGGGCAGGGTTCCCCCTCCAGATGCAGCAGAATTTTACGCATAACAAACCTCTTTCCCCGCCATGGCGGTCAACATTCTTCCACCCATTGTAGTGATTTTTCCTCGCAAAAGCAAGGGCTGTTTTTTTCAAAGAATAGCGACAGTGCCGTCTCTTTTCAGGATTTCCGCCGCCGCCCCACAAAATTGCGAGATATTTCCCCACTTTCCCCCTTATTTCGGCAAATTCCTTGACAGAATACGCCATGACACGTAAAATAGTAGCCGTTGATGTTACAATAAAAGAATTTGAGGTTTTTCATATGAAAATACCCTTTGTATCCAAGGAACAGTTGGAGCCGATTGTGGCCCAGTATCCCACTCCCTTCCATCTGTACGATGAAAAGGGGATTCGGGAGAACGCCCGCCGACTGAAGGCGGCGTTTGCTTGGAATCCCGGTTTCCGGGAATATTTTGCCGTGAAGGCCACCCCCACCCCCGGAATTTTAGAGATTTTGAAGGAGGAGGGCTGCGGCTGCGACTGCTCCTCCCTGACGGAGCTGATGATGTCGGCGCGTTGCGGCATCCGGGGCGAGGGCATCATGTTCTCCTCCAACAACACGCCGGCGGCGGAATTTCAGTTGGCGGACAAGCTGGGCGCCATCATCAATTTGGATGACATCACCCATGTGGACTTTTTGGAGGAGGCCATTGGCCACATCCCGGAAAAAGTCTGCTGCCGCTACAATCCCGGCGGCACCTTCACTCTGGGGGACACCCGGGAGGGCTTTCAGGTGATGGACAACCCCGGCGACGCGAAATACGGCATGACCCGCTCCCAGATTGCCGAGGCGTACAAGCTCCTTGCCGCCAAGGGCACCAAGGAATTTGGCATCCACGCCTTTTTGGCCTCCAACACCCTCTCCAACGAGTATTATCCCGCCCTGGCGAAAATTCTCTTCCAGTTGGCGGTGGAATTAAAGGAAGAAACCGGCTGTCACATCACCTTTATTGACCTCTCCGGCGGCGTGGGCATTCCCTACCGCCCCAGCCAGCCCGCCAACGACATTGCCGTCATCGGAGAAGGCGTGCGCCGGGCCTATGAGGAGGTTTTGGTTCCCGCCGGGATGGGCGACATCGCCCTCTGCACGGAGCTGGGCCGTTTTATGCTGGCCCCCTACGGGCATTTGGTCACCACCGCCGTCCACGAAAAGCACATTTATAAGGAGTATATCGGCGTGGATGCCTGCGCCTGCAATTTGATGCGTCCGGCGATGTATGGCTCCTACCACCACATCACCGTCATGGGCAAGGAAACCGCCCCCTGCGACCACAAATACGATGTGGCCGGCGGCCTGTGCGAAAACAACGACAAATTCGCCGTGGATCGGATGCTGCCCAAAATTGACCGGGGCGATTTGCTGGTGCTCCACGACACCGGTGCCCACGGCTTCTCCATGGGGTACAATTATAACGGTAAGCTCCGCTCCGCCGAGGTGCTGCTGCAAGAGGACGGCAGCACGCGGCTCCTTCGCCGGGCGGAGACGGTGGAGGATTATTTCGAGACACTGGTCTGGTAAAACAGCGCCGTATCACAGCAAACCGGGAGAGGAACGAATCGTTCCTCTCCCGGTTTTTCGTAAGACTCACGGTTGACATAAAACCGTAATTTGCGTCACGTAGTCCGCCATGGCTCCGATGGCCATTTCGTTGAGTCCCTCCTCATAAAAGCAGCCTGTGAGACACAGGCCCTCCGCCTTGGCAAAGCTTTGTATCCGGGCATAGGCGGCGGGAAGCCCATCCCAGTCCCCCTTGGAAAAAGCCCGGAGATAGCGGCCCGCCGGCTTCACAAACAGGCCGGATTTGCTGTGGGGCCTCTCCACCCGGGTGAAAAAGCAGTCATCCTCCGCAAAGCGTCCCGCCGCGATTTTTTCCGCCGAAATCATGCTGCCGTAGCTCTTGTTGAACAGGCGATGGTCCTCCATGGCATGGGCGTGCTCCGTGAACACCCCAAGGTCATGGTCGTCGTAGGCCCCCGTAATCGCGCCGCTCAACAGCAAATATTCCGTCTCACACCGCACCAGGGTAATTTGGTTTAAGTCGCTCTCCTCGCAGAGCAAAAGCTGCCGCTCCTTCGCCGCCAGAAGGCGGCGCATCTCCTTGAGGCGCTTGATATTCTCGTCAATTTCCGCCGTTTTTTCCGTCAGAATGGTATGGAGCGCCGGGGCGGAGGGATTTTTCAGATAGCGGTCAATTTCCTCAATGGACATCCCCAGCTCCCGCATGGTGAGCAGCATTTCCAGCGCCGCGCTTTGCAGATGGGTATAGTAGCGATAGCCGTTTTCTCCGGTGTAGCTGGGGGAAAACAGCCTGATGGAATCGTAGTAATGCAACGTGCGTTTGTTGATGTGGTGGAGCTTTGCAAACTCGCCGGTGGTGAACCGCAGCTCATGTTGAAACATTTTTTAACTCCCCTATTGACATTACAGTTACTGTATCCTTTACAATAGCTTACAACAGCAGATAAGTCAACACAACGGAGGATAAAAACCATGAGCCAATCCAACATCCAGTATCGGGCCATTCAGCCCTCGGACTACAAGGCACTGCAAAAAATCATCTGCGCAACCTGGAACTATGAGCGCTTCTGCTCTCCCAAAACCGCAGCTAAGCTGGCGCGGCTCTTTCTTTCCAGCTGTCTCAAAAATCAAACCTACACCTGCGTGGCGCTCAACGGCGGCGAACCGGTGGGGGTGATTATGGGGAAAAACGAGCGCACCCACCGTCCGCCCATGCGGTACACCCTGCGGCAAATTGGGTCCATTCTCGCCATGCTGGCAGGGCGGGAGGGCCGGGAGGTCCTGCGAAATTTTGACGGCTTTGACCAAATCAACAAGTCCCTCTATGGGGAAAACACCCGGAAATTCGGCGGTGAGGTGGCCTTTTTTGCCGTGCGCAGTGACCAGCGGGGCACCGGCATTGGGAAGGAACTGTTCGCCCGGGTGCAGGGCTACATGAAATCCCAGGACATTTCCGATTTCTATTTGTTCACCGACAGCACCTGCAATTACGGCTTTTACAATCACCAGGGCATGGAACCCGTCTGCAAACGGACCTATCGCATCAAGGCTTATAACAACCAGGAAACCTCTTTTTTCCTGTACGGCTCCCGCCCCGCGGAGGGATAAGGCAGCAGATGGAGCGTAAAAAAAGCGGAGAGAACCGATGGTTCTCTCCGCTTTTTCTCAAATTTTCCTGAAATCTAGTCTTTTTTGTCGTTTAAAAAATATCCCACCAGTACAAACAGCAAGCCAAA
>JAVVPH010000043.1:0-10664 GCA_036655835.1 Oscillibacter sp. | reverse complement strand
TCCAAATTCGGGGATTGGGCAGCTCCACGCGCTGCTCCTCCGACCAGTGTTTGTATTCCTCGGCATTTTTTTGCAGCAGAAGCGTCAGGGCGGCGGCGTCAATCGGCAGCGCCATGCCGTGCCCCGCGAGGTGATTTAAAAGCGTTTGCGAAAAACCGTCCGCCAGTCCGGCGTCCCGATGAACCGTGTAGAGCGTGCCTCCCACATCGAAAAAAACGGCGTGAATCAACAGGCAATCCCCCCTCCCGGTATTGTGTAAACGTTTGCGACCTTTTTAAGTTTATTCTAAAGAATAGAGCGCAGTTTGTCAATATCTCAATTGCCCTAAGAGTCGGTAAATTTTTTGCTTTTCTGCCCAAAAGGGGCAAAAATACAGATTGATATTGACATTGTGCGGAAAATCATTTATTCTTGAGATAGGTAAAAAAAGCGGAGCAAGTCCCCGCCCACTCCGCAAAAGAAACGGAAACGTTTGCGATTATGAACCCATAAGGTAGGACAATAAACATGAAAAGTGTCACACTGAAAGACGTCGCCGCGGCGGCGAATGTTTCATATGCCACCGTCTCCCGTGCGCTGTCCGGCAGTACCCAAATCGGCAGCGACACCCGGGAGCGCATTGTCAAGCTGTGCGACGAGATGGGCTATACCACCAATTACGTGGCCCGGTCCATGGTGATGAAAAAAACCGACCTCATCGGTCTGGTGGTGCCCTCCATCGACAATCAGTTTATGTCGGAGCTTGCCTACTATGCGGAGATGAGCGCCCGGGCCCATGGATATAATATCATGCTGTGCAACTCCGGCCCGGATTTAAAGCAGGAAAAAACCGTGGTGAAGCTGCTGCTGGGCCGTCAGGTGGATGGAATTTTGCTGGTGCCTCAAAGCCCCAAAACCTATGAGAACATCCGCGCCTACACAGACCAGGTTCCCACGGTGTTTTTGAGCGAGAATCTCCGGGACCAACCCCAGAGCTACGTGGCGGTGGACAATGCCCGGGGCACCTACCTCGGCACCGAATACCTTTACAGCCTGGGCCACAGAGATATTTTATACTTCGGCCGCCGCCATTCCACCACCCACCAGCTCCGGGCGGAGGGCTATATCAAGGCCTGCCAGCAGCTGGGCTTACAGCAGCGCTTTTTCAACAGCGAATTTTCCCACAGCTCCATTGACAACGGCTATCAGTTGGCCAAGGAGCTTTTTAGCCGCGCCATTGACTATACTGCCATCTTTGCCGCCACCGATTCCAACGCCCTGGGCCTGCTCAAGGCGGCGGACGAGGCGCGGATTGATATTCCCGGCCGCATTTCCGTCATGGGCTTTGATAACATCCGGGATACTAGCCTGCCCCGCATTGATTTGACCACCATTGAACAGCCCAAGCGGGATATGGCGGTCCAGGCGGTGGATATGCTGCGGGATAAAATTGAACACGGCACCCAGGGCTATGTCCACCAAATTTTGCTGCCCAGCTTGGTTCAGCGCGGCTCCTGCCGCCGGATCGACTGAGCAAAACAGATACCAACCTATCCGACGCTTTGCGCCGGATAGGTGATTTTAAAGGAGGAAAATAAATATTCATGAGTACTTATCTGTACGACCCCCACTGCCATACCTCGGAGACGAGTAAGTGCGGGCATCTGCCTGCCGTCGACGTGGTGAATCGATATGTGCGCAACGGCTTTTCCGGCATCGTCATCACGGACCATCTGCACCCCGAATACCTCTCCCGCATTGACAGCACCCACAATTGGGACGCTGTGATGGACCATTATCTCTCCGGCTATCAAGCCGCCAAGGCCCAAGGCGAGCGGGTGGGTCTGGATGTCATTTTGGGCGCGGAGCTGCGCTTTCCGGAAAACGACCGGGACTATCTGGTCTACGGAATTGACGAGGCTTGGCTGCGGAGCAATCCCTATATGTGCTGCACCAGCGCCCGGGAATTTTATGCCAAATTCCATAACGACGTCTTGATTATCCACGCGCATCCCTATCGGGACGGCGGCACCGAGGTGTTTGAGGATGCCGTCCACGGCTCTGAAATTATCAACGGCAATGCCCGCCATGACAACTATAACGAGCTGGCCCTGGCCATGTGCCGCCGGCATCCGGAATTTTACCGTCTGGCCGGGTCCGACACCCATCAGGATGGGGACGAGGCCCGGGCGGGGATCGTGCTGCCCCGGCGGGTGGAGGATTCCTTCGCCTACAAGGAGATGATCGAAACCCACCAGTTCCATCTTTGGAGCCCGGAGTATCAGTCCTTTGTGGACGCGGACGAGGAAATCCGCAGACAGGCGGTCTGAGGCGGCCCGGCTGAAGCCTGGGCGTGTTGCCTGAAAAATTTGCTAGGAGGAACGCACATGAGCCAGTTTGATTCTCTGATTATCGGCGAGGTGGCGCTGGACACCAACGTGGATTACGACGGCACCACGGTGGAGGCCATCGGCGGCGCGGTGTTTTATTCCGGCTGCGCGGCGTCCAATATGGGCCACAAAATTGCGGTGCTGCCCAAGGCGGACACTACCAAGGTGGATTTGAAGGCGGCCTTCGCGCCGGCCCCCGGCATCACCGTCTATCCCCTCCACAGCAAGGACAGCATCGTCATCCGCAACGTCTACCACACGGCGGATCGGGAGCGGCGCACCGCCACCGTGGCCAGCGTGATTGAGCCGTACAAGCCCTCCGAAATCCCCGCCGGCATCGACGCGAAAATTTGGCATCTGGCGGGTCTGGTGGGGGGCGATTTGCCCAATGAGCTGATTCCCTTCGCGGCGGAGCACGCCATGGTGGCCATCGACGTGCAGTGTATGCTGCGCTGGGTGGAAAATGGCGGCATGGTCTACCACGACTGGGCGGAGAAGCGGCAGTACCTGCCCTATGTCCGCTTTCTGAAAACCGACGCGGCGGAGGCGGAGATTCTCACCGGCCTCACAGACCGGGTGGCGGCCGCCAAGGTCCTTTATAGCTGGGGCGCCAAGGAGATTATGATTACCCACAACACCGAGGTCCTGATTTATGACGGCCGGGAAATTTACACCTGCCCCATCAAATCCCGGAACCTCTCCGGCCGCACCGGGCGGGGGGATACCACCTTTGCCGGCTATATCAACGAGCGGCTGACACACGACATTCCCACCTCCCTCCAAACCGCCACGGCCCTGGTGTCGCTGAAAATGGAGCACCCCGGCCCCTTCACGGGAAACCGCGGCGATGTGGCGGCCTATGTCCGGGAATTTTATGGAGCCGACGGGGAATAAGTACCAAGCGCAAGAGCCAAAGCGCAAGAGCCAAAGCGCAAGAGCCAATCAAAATGCCGCCCGAAAGGGCGGCATTTTTGCTGTGTGCGGCCCCCTCTGCGGCGGCTTTGAAAGCGGATCAGGCCCCGCGTCTCTGCCAAAGCGCGGGGCCTAGGGAAGGAGAAACGGCGAAAAGTGCCGCCGGGACGCGGCGCAGAAAAGCTTCCCCAAGGCAGTCCCCCGGCATCGGCGGAAGTGCGCCTTGGGGAATGCGCCTTAAAATTTTACAATAATATCCAGCAAAATATCCGCGCTGACATCGCCCTTGTCGGAGGCGTGGTTCATGTGGCTGTAAACCTCCCGATATTTCAAGATGCGCTTGATATCGTCGGAATCGAACAGCTCCACAATGGATTCGTGAAAGCGGACATTGAGGGCGTTTTCCAGCTTTTTGACCTTGGTGGCCTCCTGGGCCACCGTGGGGTGGTCCTTCTCCAAATTCCGCACGCACAGCAGCAGGCCCTCGGCCATTTGCAACAGCAATTGGGCCATGGACAGCAAATTCGCGTCGGGGGCAATGTCATAAATGCGGACTTCCTTCACCGTGGTCCAGGCGTAATCCGCCAAATCATCGATGGAGGAGGAGAGGCGAAAGAGGTCATTGCGGTCAATGGGGGTGATAAATGTGCGGTTGATGTCGTTCACCAGCTCCCGGCGCACGTCGTCGGCCTCCTGCTCCTTGGCCTTCACGAAGTCGCCGTTTTCCTGGGTGGGGGCCTGACAGAATACGCACAGCGCCGCCACCGCGTCCCGAATCACCTCCGCCTGATGGGTGAGGAGACTGTAAAAATTCAAGCTTTCTTTCCGCTTTAACATGAAATGGCGCTTCCTTTCTTAGAAAATCATGGAAAACAGGAAAAACAAAACGGCACCCAAACAGCCCACAATGGGAATGGTGATAAACCAAGATATCAAAATTTTTCCCGCCACATTCCACCGCACGGCCTTGTATCGCTCGGCGGAGCCGACGCCCATAATGGAGGAGGAGACAATCTGACTGGCGGAAACCGGCGCGCCCAGCAGGGAGGAGGTCAAAATCACCGCCCCCGCCGTCAATTGGGAGGCGAAGGAGTGAATGGGCTGGACCTTGTAAATGCCGGTGCCCACGGTTTTGATAATCTTGAAGCCGCCAAAGGCGATGCCCCCGGCCAGACACAGCGCCGCGCCGGCGATGGCCCACAGGGGGATGGCAGTGGTGGTTTTGCCGTAGATGCCCAGTAAAATCATCACGATGCCGATGGACTTCTGGGAGTCGTTGTAGGAGTGGTTAAAGGCCAAAAATGTCATATTTACCCACTGGGCGTATGTAAAAAATTGATTGATCCTCACGCTGGCCCGCCGTGTCAACAGCAGTAGCAGCTTCAAAATGGCATAGCCCACGGCAAAGCTCACCAGCGGCGTCAGGAAAATCATCAGCACCACCCGGCCCCAGAAATAGTTCCAGGCGATGGCGCCGGAGCCGAAGGCGGCTAGGCCCGCGCCCACCACACCGCCGATGAGGGCGTGGGAGGAGGAGGCGGGAATCCCAAATTTCCAAGTGGTCAGATTCCACAAAATGGCGGACACGATTCCCGCCGTGATAAAGGCCAGGGCCACGTCACGGGCGTTGGGGTCGGTGTAAAAGCTGCTGCTCACCAGTTTTTTGATGGTGTCGGACACGCTGGCGCCGATGAGCAAAATGGCGAAGGGGGAGATCAGCTCCACCGCCGCCGCATAGGCCAGCGCCGGGCGGGGCTTCATGGCCCGGCTGGCAATCAGCGTCGCCACCACGTTGCAGCCGTCGTGGAAGCCGTTGACATAGGTAAATACGAAAATCAGCGCCGTGAGAATCCAAAAAGAAACACCCAGCTCCAAGGCCATCAGTCCTCTCAGCAGATACGCAAACGTTTCCGAAAAAATATGAAAGAAAAACCCCGACTTCATCGTTGAGGTAGATTCATTATGCACGAATGTACGATATATGTCAAGTATATGAAAAGATTTTTGACAAAAGCGCTAAAGATTCAAAAGAAAAGCTGTGGATGATGTTCAATAAATAGTCAAACGTTTGCAGAAAACGAGAGCAAGACCGCCGTTTAAGCGGTCTTGTCCCTGGGGAGCATGGGGGTTCCCATCTCCCGCAATACCTTCAATTGCAGTGGCACGGCGCAGGCCAGAGTCAGCACGTCGGAAAGCGGCTGGGTCATCTGCACGCCCACCATCCCCAGGGTGGAGGACAGCAGCCACACCAGCGGGATGAAGAAAATTCCCTGCCGGGCGGCGGCCAAAAAGGCGGCGGGGCCGGTGCGGTTGATGGTTTGAAGCATCATGTTGCTAAACACCACCCAGGCCTGAAAGGGGAAGGTGATGCACTGCAGCCGCAGTGCCAATGTGCCGTAGGCGATGACCTCCGCATCGTCTCGGAACAGGGCAATCACCTGGGGCGCAAACACGAAGCCCAGGGCGGAGACCACCACCAGAAAGCCGGTGGCGGTTTTGAAGCAGAACCAAAAGCCCTGCTTGACCCGGCTGTAAAGCTGTGCGCCGTAGTTAAAGCCGCAAACCGGCTGAAAGCCCTGCCCAAAGCCGATGAGGGCGGAGCCGCCGAACATCATCACCCGGGACACCACGCTCATGGCGGCGATGGCGGCGTCGCCGTAGGGCTGGGAGGCGTGGTTCAGGCAAATCACCGCCACGCTGGCCAGACCCTGCCGGGCGAGGGAGGGGATGCCGCCCCGGAAAATCATTTTGTAGTAATACCCTTTAAATTGAATCCGGGAGGGACGAATACGGATGTTGCCGCCCCGTTCACAGCCTGCCAGCAGCAGGCAAAAGCTGATCAATTGGCTGATGATGGTGGCCCAGGCCGCCCCGGCGATGCCCATGTCAAACCCGAAAATCAGCAGGGGGTCCAGGGCGATGTTCAGCACCGCGCCGCTGGCGATGCCCACCATGGCGTAAGCCGCGCTGCCCTGAAAGCGGAGCTGGTTGTTCAGCACCAAAGAGGCGGTCATCCAGGGCGCGCCGTATAAAATAATCCGCAGATAGTCCTTGGCGTAGGGCAAAATGGTGGGGGTAGAGCCCAGCAGCCGGGCCAGGGGCGTCAAAAAAATCTGGCCCAGCACGCAGATGAGAAAGCCGGTGGCCAGGGCGGAGAAAAATCCCGTGGCCGCCATGTTGGAGGATTCCTCCACCTTGTGCTTCCCCAGCTCCCGGGAGATGAAATTGCCGGAGCCGTGGCCGAAGAAAAAGCCCACCGCCTGAATAATGGCCATCAGGGAAAAGACCACGCCCACCGCGCCGGTGGCGCTGTTGCTGTCCAGCATCCCCACAAAAAAGGTGTCCGCCATGTTGTAAAAAGCGGTGACCAGCATACTGACAATGCAGGGGACTGCCAGTCGGCAGATGAGCCGACCCACCGGGTCCTCCGTCAGGCGCTTAAATTTTTCCTCTTGCTGTTCTCCCATATTCTGCCTCGGTTCTCCCTCTTTACGATTCTTTAACGGCTTTTATCTTAACATAGAAAGCACAAAAAGAAAAGCCCGCCGGACCAGCGGAAAAAATTCTAAGGTTCCTTAAAATCGCCCAGGCGCGGAACCGGGGTGCTCCGCATAGGATAGAGCGTATCCCAAGGGGAATTATCGCCGGGGCAACACCCAGCAGGCGCGGGTCCCTCTCTGCGGGATGCCGCCCCGGGAAAAGAGGGAACTGCTTTGCATATTAACGAGGTTTACGAGCACGCACCCATCCTGCCCTATCAGCCGGAGGAGGCCTGTCCCCTGAGCGGCTGCACCAAAACCGTCACCAAATGCGTGGACATTGCCGCCCGAGTGGTTATGAGCCCCACGGCGGTTCTCGGTCCCACGGCAGTGGCCTGTCAGGGCGGCCCCACGGTGACCTGCGTCGTCAATTCCAGTGGTACATCCGGTACCATCACCCTCACCCAGCGGGTCTGCGTCACGCTCCCTGTCCAGTATGGGGTGTCAGTCACCGGTGGGGAGTCCACCATTGCCTGTGCCGGCGTGTGAGATTCACGCAAAAGCGCCGTCTCCTGTCCATGTGGAGGGGAGACGGCGCTTTTTGGGGGCAGATGGGGAAAAATCCGTGAAATACAACTTGCAACTTCTGTAAAAAATTTGTATACTGGTTGGGTTAAGACAAACGATTACCCCACAATGAACCTGTGGCAGGAAAGGATGACGCGTATGATCGCCTATGCTCAGATGACACCATCCCAACGCGGGGAGGAATATACCCGCATTTCCCGGGAATTTGAGGACCTAAAGGCCCGTGGCCTGCAACTGAATATGGCCCGGGGAAAACCCGGCCGGGCACAGCTGGACATGGTCAGCGACCTGTTTGATTTGATGGACAAGCCCCAGGACTATGTCTCCGACGGCGTGGATGTCCGCAACTACGGCGAGCTCTCCGGCCTGCCTGCCGCAAAGCGGCTTTTCGCGGAGATTTTGGGCTGCCAGGCGGACCAGATTTTCGTGGGCGGAAACGCCAGCTTGCAGTTGATGTACGACACGATTTCCAAGGCCTATACCCATGGTCTGCTCCACAGCGCCCGCCCCTGGTGCAAGGAGGAGACGGTCAAATGGCTCTGCCCCGCTCCCGGCTATGACCGCCATTTCAAGGTCACGGAGTCCTTCGGCTTTGAGCTGATCACCGTCCCCATGACGGCAACCGGCCCCGATATGGACGCAGTGGAGCGGCTTGTCGCCGACCCGGCGGTGAAGGGTATGTGGAACGTGCCCAAATACAGCAATCCCGACGGCGTGATTTACTCCGCGGACACCATCCGCCGTATCGCCTCCCTGCGGCCCGCCGCACCGGATTTCCTCCTGATGTGGGACAATGCCTACTGCATCCACGAGTTTGAGGGGGAGTTTGTCCCCTTCCCGGACATCTTGGCGGCGTGTGCGCAATACGGCAACGCCGATATGGTGTTTGAATACGCCTCCACCTCCAAAATCACCTTCCCCGGCGCGGGCGTCAGCTGCATGGCTGCCTCCCGGGCCAATCTGGATTACATGGAAAAGCTCATGGGCATCCAGATTATCAGCTACGATAAGGTCAATCAGCAGCGCCATGTGCTCTATTTAAAGGACAAGGCCCATACGCTTGCGCTGATGAAGCGCCACGCGGCGATTATGGGACCCAAGTTCCGCGCCGTGCTGGAAACGTTGGACCGGGAAATTGCCCCGCTGGGCATTGCGGAGTGGAAGCGGCCCAAGGGCGGCTATTTCATCTCCCTCAACGCCCTCCCCGGCACCGCCAAGCGCACCCTGGCCCTGTGCAAGGAGGCCGGCGTCACCATGACCGGCGCCGGCGCCACCTTCCCCTATGGTGTGGACCCGGCGGACAGCAATATTCGCATTGCCCCGTCCCTTCCTCCCGTGGAGGAGCTGGAGGCCGCCATCGCGGTGCTGTGCGTCTGCCTAAAGCTGACGGCACTGGAGAAATTGGGCGTATGAATTATTTTGGAAACGTCTATCGCCCTCCCTCCGAGGCCCACAGCCTCATCGTGCAGGTGACCTACGGGTGCAGCCACAATACCTGCGCCTTTTGCAGTATGTACAAGGAAAAGCGCTTTGCCATCCGGCCCTTGGACGAGGTTCTGGCGGATTTTCAAATGGCGCGCCGGACCTATTCCCATGTGGATAAGGTCTTTTTGGCGGACGGCGACGCGCTGGTCCGCAAGGCTGGGGAGTTGGAGACAATTTTGGACACCATTGGGACGTTGTTTCCCGAGTGTACCCGCGTCACCAGCTATGCGTCCCCCTCGAGCATCAAGCTGCGCAGTGACGCAGAGCTGCAAACCTTGCGGGACAAGGGCCTCACCATGGTGTATATGGGCTTGGAATCCGGCTGCGACGCAGTGCTTACCCAGATGCGCAAGGGCCACACGGCGGCGGAAATTGTGGCCATGGGCCAAAAAATTCGGGCCAACGGCATCGCCCTCTCCGTCACCGCCATCACCGGTCTGGGCGGACCGGGTTTGCTGGAACGCCACGCCGTGGAGACGGCGGAGGCCTTTAACGCCATGAATCCGGAGTATATCGGCCTGCTGACGCTGATGGTGGAGGAGGAGACGCCGCTCTTCGATTGGGTGCGGGAGGGCAGTTTTCAGCTCTTGACCCGGTCCCAGGTCTTGGAGGAAACTCGGCTTTTGGTGGAGCACTTGGACAGCCCCGGCAGTGTGTTCCGCATGAATCACGCCTCCAATTATTTAAGTCTCAAGGGGACCCTCAACGGCGACCAAGCCGCCATGCTGGCGGAGCTTGCCCGGGCGGAGCAGGACCTTTCCCGTCTCCGCCCAGAGGCCTGGCGGGGCTTATAAAATCGAAAAAGCTGTTGCACAGCGGAGAAGTCGAGATTCGACGCTCCTTGTGCAACAGCTTTTTTTGAAATTTTCAGCGCAATGCGGCGGTAAAAAATGGGGGGAGTCAATCGCTTTTTGCCAGTAAAAAAATGGTTGCCACAATGGCTCCGAAGCCGATGAAATCGGTGGCGGAGAAGGTGGTACCCAGCCAAAGCGCCGAGAGAATTGTGGCGGAAACCGGCTCCGTGGCCACCAACATGGAGGATTTGACCGGTCCCAGGTCCGTCACCCCCTGCATAAAGAGGGAGAAGGACATCACCGTTCCCAGCAGAATAATCACCGCAACTGCCAACCAGCCCCGGGCGGGCAGTTGCACTTCCACTTCCCAACTCCGGGAGAAGAGGGTCAAGACGATGCCGCCGATGAGCATTCCGTAGCCTGAAATCACCTCTTGACCCCACCGGGGCAGCAGGCTCTGGGGGAGCAGCGTATAAATCGCCACTGCCACAGCGGTGGCGAGGCCCCAGAACAGTCCCTGAGGAGAGAGGGTCATGTGATGGGGATCACCGCCGGTGGCCAGCATCCAAATGCCGAACACCGCCAGCGCCAGTGCGAAGGTCTCTATGGGCTTGGGCAGGCGGCGTACCCGCAGGCAGGTCACCAGCATGATGAGAACCAGGCTCAAATTTTGCAGCACGGTGGTGGTGGCGGCGTTGGACCAGGAGATGGAGGTCATGTAAGAGTATTGGCACAGCATCAGTCCGAAGATTCCGTAGCACACCAGCAGGGCCACATCCTTGGGCTGTTTCCAGATATTGACCAGATCCGCCCGATGGGTTCGCAGGGCCAGCAGGGTTAAAATACCGCCGGCAACCAACAATCTCAGGCAGGTGAGCCACAGGGCGCTGATGCCAAATTCTGAGAAGAGATATTGTCCGCAGGTGCCGGACAGTCCCCAGCACACGCCGCCGATGATGGAGCAGAGCATACCTCGTAAGGTATGTGTTTTTGGTTTGTTCAAGTGTTTTTCTCTCCAAAATGGGGCTGCCGCAAAG
>JAVVPH010000042.1:0-10678 GCA_036655835.1 Oscillibacter sp. | reverse complement strand
AAAAAAGATGTCTAATTTCAATAGTGCTGATATTGCTGCTTTCAAGGATGTATGGGTATTCTGCGAGCAGCGCCAGGGCAAACTGATGCCCACCGATTTCGAGCTGATTTCCGAGGGCCGGAGACTTGCCGACGAGCTGGGCGTGCATCTGTGCGGCCTGCTGCTGGGCGACAAGGTCGAGGGTCTGGCCAAAGAGCTGGGCGGCTACGGCGCCGATAAAATCGTCGTCTGCGAGCATCCTCTGCTGAAGGAATACACCACCGACGCTTACGCCAAGGTGATTTGCGACGTCATCGAGGACTTGAAGCCCGAGGCGTTCCTCATTGGTGCCACCAACATCGGCCGTGATTTGGGCCCCCGTTGCGCGGCCCGTCTGCACACTGGCCTGTGCGCCGACTGCACCCATCTGGACGTGGATGTGCCCAACTATGTGGACTTCCTGCGCTCCTCCTCCACCCTGGACGTGGACGGCATGAACTGGGACAACGCCGACCACAACCTGAAGATGACCCGTCCGGCCTTCGGCGGTCACCTGATGGCAACCATCATCTGCCCCCGCTTCCGTCCCTGCATGGCGACGGTGCGCCCGGGCGTTATGAAGAAAAACGCGTTTGACGCCGCCAAGGCCGCTGCCTGCGAGATTGTCAAGCCCGCGTTCTCCCTGAGCGAAGCGGACATTTCCACCGAGGTGGTGGAAGTGGTGAAGGCCGCCAAGAAATTGGTGGACCTCATCGGCGCGGACTTCATCGTGTCCGTGGGCCGCGGTATTTCCAAGGACGTTCCCGGCGGCATCAAGCTGGCGGAAGAGTTGGCTGCCGAATTGGGCGGCGTGGTGGGCGGCTCCCGTGCCACCATCGACTCCGGCTGGCTCAGTGCTGACCATCAGGTTGGCCAGACCGGCAAAACCGTGCATCCCAAGGTGTACGTGGCACTGGGCATCTCCGGCGCCATCCAGCACAAGGCTGGTATGCAGGAGTCCGAGTGCATCATCGCGGTGAACAAAAACGACACCGCGCCCATGTTTGAGATTGCGGACTACGGCATCTGCGGCGACCTCTTCAAGGTCACCCCCCTGCTCACCGAGGCTGTTCGCGCCGCCAAGGCAGCGAAGTAAGCAACGCATACGCATTCAAAAAGAGGCTGTATCCGAAAGGATACAGCCTCTTTTAAGCCTGTCGAAAAACCCTGCGTGCGCCAGAGCGTGAAAGTGGGGCCTCCTCGGCCCCCGTTCACACAATTCCCCGATTCTTATTACAGCACATTGTGGTTGATCGACAGCCTCTTTTATGTGTGGTGCCATTCACCATTGCGGTGATTGCGATTATTCAGTGGACCGGCTATTATCCCGCCGCCGGCTTTGAAAAAAGCCTTTGCGCCTGCCCACAGCGGGGGCATCACGCATTGGTGGGCTGTTTGACGGTTTTGATTTTCAGCGTTCGCAGATAGGACTTGGTCTCCGTGGGGATGCGGTCGCTTTCCACTGCCTTTTGGATGGTTTTGTTGTGGGTCCAACTGTCCAGACGGCGGGTGGAGAGGATGGGCAGCGTTGCGCCGGGCTGCTTTGCCAGCGCCGTGGCAAAAAACCAGGCGATGACCATGTTTACATAATACTCATCGGATTTGACATCCGCCACCAGATCCAACAGCTCACTGGGGAAATGCTCGTCCAAGTAGAAGTTCATCAGCATTTCAATCCCAAACCGCACCGTGTAGCTGTGGTCGGAATGCAGCCAAATTTTAATTTGCTGGTACAGCGGGAGCAGATGCTCCTTGAAAATTTTGGGGGACATGAGATCACAGGTGGCCCAGTTGTCCACATAGGGCAGGAAAGCGTTCAGTGCTTGCAGGGTGGCATCGTAGTCACCAAGCTGTTCAATCAGAAAACCATGGAGATTGTTTTCCTCATAATACTGATGGGGGAGAATTTTCATAAATTCTTGGGATTCCGGCTGTTTTGAAAACTCTTTCGCCAGCTTTCGCAGCTCCGGCGTGCGGACGCCGATGACGGTTTTGGGGTCTACGGTGGGAATCAGCTTGCACTGAAACGCCCCATAGCCCTTGTCTTGTATGGCAAACAGCCGTTGCTGTATTGCCGCTTCCAGTTCACTCATCTCGTCCTGCCTTTCCTACGGTTACTTCTATTTAAGACTATGATACCATAAATTATGAGAAAAATGGGGGAATTTGCAAAATTCTTTCGGTTTCCCCTTGACTCTCACGTTACGTGATAGTATATACTCGGATTATCGTTTGAGGCGGAGCCTGAAACGGGGAAAGGCTGTGATGTATTTGCAAATTCACGAGGTGGCCCGCCGGAGCGGTGTAACGGTCCGCACACTGCACTATTACGACGAAATCGGTTTGCTCACCCCCGGAAAAATCACCGAGGCGGGATACCGAATTTATGACGAGGCGGATTTGACGCGGTTGCAGGAAATTCTTTTTTTCCGGGAGTTGGATTTTCCACTGGGGGACATTGGGAAAATCATGCACCATCCCGGCTACGACCGGGAGAAAGCCCTGCAAAAGCACCGGGAATTACTGCTGAAAAAACGCCAGCGGTTGGACGGATTGCTGGCGCTGCTGGACCAGACTATGAAGGGGGAAAATACTATGAATTTCAAGGAATTTGACACATCTGACCTAGACAAAACCAGAGAAAAGTACGCGCAGGAGGTGCGACAGCGCTGGGGTGCAACCGATGCTTACCGAGAGAGCCAGGAAAAAAGCGCCGGATTCGACGCCGCGCAGTGGAAGGCGGTGGACGACGAGGGAGACGCTATTTTGCAGGCCTTTGGGGATGCGCGGACCGGCGACCCGGCGGGCGGCGAGGCCCAGGCTTTGGTGGCGCGCTGGCAGGCGTATATCACGGCGCGGTTTTACTGCTGTACCAAGGAAATTTTGCAGGGATTGGGGCAGATGTATCTGGAGGATTCGCGTTTTACCCAGAATATCGACCGCCACGGCCCGGGCACGGCGGCATGGATGGCGCAGGCCATTGAAATTTACTGCACAAAATATGTAGGGTAAGTCTATGGGTTGAGGCGCACCTTCAAAAAATATGTAAAATTGACATATATGGCTTGACAAACGGAGCCAGCAGTCTTACAATAACGCTCGCAAGGGAGTCCCCGCCAGGGGGCTGAGAGGAGGGTGTATCCCTCGACCTTTTGACCTGATTTGGATCATGCCAACGTAGGGATGCGAGAAAAACAATTTTTTTCGGGGGAGTTTCGCTCTCCCGTGGGATTTGATGTTTTGAGTGTAGTACCCCGGCGTGGGTGCTACACTCTTTTTTATTTGGGAGGAAACGGAAAGCATGAAAAAAGTATTGACCATCGCAGGTTCTGATTGCAGCGGCGGCGCGGGTATTCAGGCGGATTTGAAAACCATGACGGCCCATGGCATTTACGGCATGAGTGCCATCACGGCCCTCACGGCCCAGAATACCACAGGAGTGAAAAACGTGTTGGAGGCCGGACCGGACTTTGTGGCAGAGCAGTTGGACTGCATTTTTACGGACATCCGGCCCGATGCGGTGAAAATCGGTATGGTATCCTCGGCACCGATTATTCGCGCCATTGCCGAGAGACTGCGGTTCTATGGGGCGGCACACATCGTCCTAGACCCTGTGATGGTGTCCACCAGCGGCAGCCGCCTGATGGCGGAGAACGCCATAGACGCACTCAAAACAGAGCTGTTTCCCCTGGCGGAAATCATCACCCCCAATTTGCCGGAGGCGGAGGCACTCAGCGGCCTTTCCATTGGCAACCGGGAGGACATGCTGACGGCGGCGGAACGCGTCGGGCAGTTGCTGCCCGGGGCGGTGTTGCTAAAGGGGGGACATCTTCAGGATTCCGCCGACGATTTGCTGTGGCAAAACGGCAGGGCACAGTGGTTTCGGGCAGCTCGTGTGAAAAACGAAAACAACCACGGCTCGGGCTGTACACTCTCCTCCGCCATTGCCTGCCAACTGGCACTGGGACAGACGCTTGCGGAGGCGGTGGCTCGGGCAAAAAGCTATCTCACCTCTGCCATGGAGGCCAATTTGGATTTAGGCGTGGGCAGCGGCCCGCTGAATCACTGCTTTGCCATTCGGGAAGGAGGCGAGGAGGCATGAAAACCACTGCCGATTTGCAGGGAAACAGCGTTTCCGCTTCGCTTTCCCTGCGGAAAATGGTGCTGACGGCGATGTTTGCCTGCTTGGCCTTTGTGCTGTCAACCTTTGTCTATTTTCCGTCTATGGCACCCTTTCAGCATTTTGTCAATGTCCTTGCCGCTGTGTTTGTGGGACCGTATTACGCCTTTGCCGCCGCTCTGTTGACGGGCATCATGCGGATGCTGTGCGGGCGAACCATCCAAGCAGTGGTGGGCGCGGTATTCGGCGCGTTTCTCGCGGGGCTGTGCTATCGCAAAACCAAGCGGCTCTGGGCCGCTGTGGCGGGCGAGGTATTCGGCACCGGGTTTTTGAGTGCCATGGCCGCCTATCCCCTGATGCGGCTTTTTTATGGTCTGGATGCCCAGTCCCCGTTTTACTACATCCCCTTTTACGCGCCATCCTCGCTGATGGGCGCCCTGCTGGCGGTGGCGGTGCTGGGGATCCTCAAGCGCTCCGGGACGCTGGATAGAATGATGAGGACACTGCAATGAACGATTGTAAAGCATATGCCGCGTGCCTCCGGGCGGTGAGAGAGCGGGCACCGTTGGTGCAGGTGATTACCAACTTTGTCACCGTGAATGACTGCGCCAACGTCATTCTTGCCGCCGGCGGTTCTCCCACCATGGCACGTGACATCCGGGAGGCGGCGGAGGTAGCGGAGAACTGTGCGGGACTGGTGGTAAATCTGGGGGCCATTGAGGACGCGGAGGCCATGTTTGCCGCCGGAGCGCGGGCCAACGCACTGGGCCACCCGGTGGTACTGGACCCGGTGGCGGCGGGCGGATCGGCCCTGCGGAGGACTGTTTCCGCCCGGCTACTTCGGGAGCTGCGCTTTGCCGTGATTCGGGGCAACCATTCGGAAATTAAGGCCCTGGCACTGGGGATCGGCGCAGGGAGCGGCGTGGACGTGGCCCCGGGGGATGTGGTGACGGAGGAAAGCCTCTCCGGTGCAATTGCGCTGGCAAAAAATTTGGCAAAACAGACTGGCGCGGTGGTGGTGATTTCCGGCGCGCTGGACGTGGTGGCGGAGGCCGAGCGGGCGGTGGTACTGCGCAACGGCTGCGCTACCATGGCCAAAATCACCGGCAGCGGCTGTATGCTCTCCGCACTGACGGGGGCCTTTTGCGCCGCAATGCCGGAAAATTCCTTTGATGCGGCCGTGGCGGCAACCGCCGCCCTGGGCATCTGTGGAGAGCGGGCGGAGGTCCGGCGATTGCAAAACGGCACCGGCACTGCCACCTTTCGCACAGATTTAATCGACGGGGTGAGCCTACTCACCGAAGAACAACTATTGGGAGGCATTCATTGTGAAAATGACTAAAAAATCTTTACTTCTCTACGCCATTACGGACCGCTCTTGGCTCAAGGAAAACACACTGGAACAGACAGTGGAGGAGGTTTTACGGGGTGGCGCGACCTTTTTGCAGCTCCGGGAAAAGATGCTGGATCGGCCTGCTTTTCTTGCGGAGGCAAAGCGAATCAAGGCAGTGGCGGCAATCTATCAGGTCCCCTTTGTGGTGAACGACGACATTGAAATTGCCCTGGAAAGCGACGCCGATGGTGTCCACGTGGGGCAGTCCGACATTAAGGAAAAGGATGTGCGGGCGCTCATCGGGCCGGATAAAATTCTGGGGATTTCCGCCAATACCGTGGAGACGGCCCAGGCCGCCCAGGCGGCGGGCGCGGATTACATCGGCGTGGGCGCGGTGTTTCCCACCGGCACCAAGGGGGACGCGGTGCAGATTACGCCGGCGGCTCTGGCGGAAATTTCCGCCGCCGTCACCATTCCCGTGGTGGCCATCGGCGGGATTACCGAGGAGAATTTACCCACGCTGGCGAACTGTGGCATTGCTGGGGCGGCGATTATCTCTGCCATTTTCAAAGCATCCTGCCCCGAGGCCGCCACCCGGCGACTGCGCCGGCTTGCAGAGGCTGTGGTGGCCCATGGATAAGCGTTTCTGCATTTTCGACATGGACGGTACCCTGACGGACTCCATGGGTCTGTGGCAGAATTTGGGGCCGGAATATCTGCGCTCCAAGGGCGTGGAACCGAACGCAGAACTTCGTTGGATGGTGAAAGCCATGACAATGACAGAGGCGGCGGAATATTTCATCATCACCTATCACCTCCCCGGCTCGCCGGAAAAAATTGTACGGGAGATGGAGGAAGTCATGGAGGCCCACTACCGCAGTGACGTGCCGCTGAAGCCCGGTGTCCGGGAGTTTTTGCTGGAGAGACAGGCGGAGGGCGTGCAGATGAGCGTGGCCACCGCCACTGCCGAACCGTTGGCCAGAGCCTGTTTTCAGCGACTGGGGATTGAGGAGCTGTTTGCGTGTGTGGTTAGCTGCGAGGATTTGGGCGTGAGCAAGACGCGGCCTGAGGTGTTTTTGCTGGCGGCGGAGCGGATGGGGGCAAAGTCCGGGGACTGCGCGGTGTTTGAGGATGCGCTCTACGCCGCCCAAACTGCCAAGCAGGCGGGATTTTACACCGTGGGCATCCGGGAGGCCACTTGCGAAAAGGACTGGGCGGCAATGACTGCCCTTTGCGACGAGACGGTGGAGGATTGGCGGGAGACGCTGCCCGCTGTCTGGCAACTCCACGCTGAGGTGGAGGATATCTGGCAGGGCTACCACCGGCATCCCTTTGTTACCGGCATGGGGGACGGCACACTGAACGCGGAGAAATTTCGCTTCTTTCTGTTACAGGATTACCTCTATTTGCTGGACTACGCCAAGGTGTTTGCCCTGGGGGTTGTCAAGGCGGAGAATGTGGGGCTGATGCGACTGTTTGCCGACAATCTCAACGAAATCCTGGGCGGAGAGATGGAGATTCACCGGGCCTACATGGCGCGCCTTGGCATCACGCCGGAGGAGGTGGCGGCGGCGGAAAGGGCAGAGGCCAACCGGGCTTACACCGGCTATATGCTTGCGGTGGCGGCGGACGGCGGTCCGGCGGAAATTGTGGCCGCCATTCTCGCCTGCTCCTGGAGCTACGCCGAGATTGGCGGGGCGCTGGCAAAGTGCCCCGGTGCCTTGGAACATCCGCTGTACGGCGCTTGGATTGCGGGCTATACATCCGAAGAATATACCGCCGCCAACCGGGAGTTAATGGCTTTAATGAACACGCTTTCCGGGGACTGCGGCGAGGCGGAATTGAGACGGCTCAAAGAAATTTTTACAGCGTGCAGCCGCTATGAAACCGGATTCTGGGATATGGCCTGGAACGGAGTGACGTGAAATGTTGAAATTACAGGACCTATCCTATCGCTATCCTGGGGAGGCGGCGGACACGGTTTCCGGGCTTTGCCTTGCGGTAGAGCCGGGTTCGTTTCACTGCATTGTCGGGGTGAGCGGTTGCGGTAAAAGCACCATTTTTCGCCTGATCAACGGACTGCTGCCGCCGTCTGCCGGGACAATTGAGGTGGGTGGCCGGGCCATCGGCGGGCAAAAGCAGTACTGCGGCTATATGCCCCAAAAGGATTTGCTCTTTCCCTGGCGCAGTGTGGGGCAAAATCTGGCTCTCCCACTGGAAATACGGGGCGGACTGTCTCCAAGGGAAATCCGAGAACGGGTGGAGGCGGCCCTATTGGATGTGGGGCTGGCGAACTGTGGGGACAAATGGCCGGAGGAGCTTTCCGGCGGGATGCGCCAGCGGGCGGCCTTTGCCCGCACAACTCTGGTGCAGTCGGATTTGCTACTGCTGGATGAGCCGTTTTCCGCGTTGGATTTTCTTACCCGCATCACCATGCAGGAGTGGCTGATGGACCAGTGGCAAACCCACCGAAAAACCATCCTCTTTATCACCCACGATGTGGACGAGGCGATTTTTCTCTCGGATAGCGTGTTGGTTGTGACGGAGACCCCGATTCGGCAGTTGACGGAAATTCCCGTTCCCGTCTCCTTTCCCCGGACCAGAGGCGATTTGGCCCGACCGGAGTTGGTGGAGTTACGGGAAAATCTCATCGAGCTGCTGCGGCGGCAGGTGGCGGTATGAGGCGGGCCTGTCGTGGAAATCTGCCTGCGATGGCATTTTTGCTGGCGCTGGTGATGCTGTGGCAGTTGGGGGCGATGGGGCTGAACGCCGCCTACATTCTTCCCACGCCGATCCAGATTTTGCAAAAGCTGTGGGAGCTGCGGGTGCCGCTGTTCACGGTCCATCTGCCCGCGACGTTGGGCGTTACCGGTCTGGGACTGGCCATTTCTCTAGTCCTGGGCCTGGGGCTTGCGGCGGCGATGGACGCAAGCGCGCTGCTGCAAAAAATGCTCTATCCGCTGATTGTGGCCTCCCAAACCATTCCAACCACGGCCATTGCGCCGCTGTTTGTCCTTTGGTTTGGCTACGGCATTTGGAGCAAGGTATTGGTCACGGTCCTCATCACCTTTTTTCCCATCACAATCACGGTGTACGATGGACTTCGCGGCGCGAAAACGGAGATGGTGGAGCTACTGAAAACCTACGGTGCCAACGACTGGGACATTTTTCGAAAGTTGAAAATTCCCTGCGCCCTGCCCGCCTTTTTTTCCGCGTTGAAAATGGCCATCCCCCTCAGCGTCATCGGCGCGGCCATCGGGGAGTGGCTGGGTGCCCAGAGCGGATTGGGGTATTTTTCCAGACGAATGATGACTCAACTGGACGGCGCAGGGGTGTTTGCCCCTATCGTGCTGCTCTCCCTTGCCGCTATGTTGGCGGTGGCGGTGGTGAGCGGGGTGGAGGCCGCCGTGATTCACTGGCGAGGCACGCTGTAATAAACTGGATTGGAGAATTTTATGAAAAAATTGGCCTTGATTCTGGCCTGCGCACTGCTGCTCACCGGCTGTGGCGCCCCGGCGGTGGATACGCACCAGGAGGAGACGTTACATCCCATGAGCGTGGTATTGGACTGGTATCCCAACGCACTTCACGCCTTTCTCTATACCGCCATAGAAAAAGGCTATTTTGCCGATGAGGGCTTGGATGTCACCATCCAGTTTCCCTCCAACGCCAACGACGCGCTGTCCCTGGTGGCGGCGGGGAAGGCGGATATCGGCCTGTACTATCAGCAGGATGTGATTATGGCACGGGTCAACCAGAGCGTGCCGGTGAAATCCATCGGCGCGGTGGCGCAGGGACCGCTGAACATTGTGCTGTCCCTGGCGGAGAAAAACATCCAAAGCCCTGCCGATTTGGTTGGGAAAACCATCGGCTACGGCGGCACCGAGCTGTCCGAGGCCCTGATTCACAGCGTGATGGCCGAGGCGGGCGCGGCAGGGGAGGTTCAATTGATGGACGTGGGCTTTGACCTGATGAGCGCCATGACCACCGGCAATGTGGACGCCACCATCGGCTGCCTTGTCAATCACGAGGTGCCGCAGATGGAGGAGGAGGGCTTTGAACTGCAATATTTCTCCCCCTGTGACTACGGTGTACCCAATTTTTACGAGGGCGTTTTTCTGGCCAGTGACAAAGCAATTGCGGAGGATTCGGCGTATCTCAGCGGCTTTTTGCGGGCCTGTGCCAAGGGCTTCGCGGATATGAAGGCCCACCCGGAGGAGTCCCTGAAAATTTTGCTAGACCACCAAAATTCCGAGAATTTCCCACTCACCGAGACGGTGGAGCGCAAGAGCATGACAACGCTTTTGCCGCTGATGGAGACGGAGGACGCGGCATTTCTCACCCAGTCCGCCGCCGTGTGGCAGGCGAATATCGACTGGCTCCTCCGAGAGGGCCTGATTGAAAAAGCCCCCGCACTCAGCGACGTTTATGTGGATTTGGGGCAATAACGCGTGTCGGCGCAAAACAGGAGCGGCAGCCAATTTGGCTGTCGCTCTTGTTTGCGTTTTTTTCTGTAAAGCATGTCTGACAGGGAGTACTTTCTGCCGCCGTCATTGCTTTCCGTTTTGAGTGGGAAAATGGGACGCTTACAGTTGCCCCAGGCACAACTGCACCAAAAAGGACACCACAACCACCAGCGCGGAGATGATAAATCCGTGTATCATGGGTTTGACCCCGGAATGAGACAGCTCCTTGAAATTGGTTTTCAGTCCGATGGCCGCCAGCGCCATCACCATAAAGAATTTACTGCATTTTGCAATGACGGCACTGGCTGCCTCCGGCACAATGCCGGTGCTTTTCAGGGCCACCATGGCCAAAAAAAGTAAAATAAAATAGGGAAAAATCTTTTGCAGGTCCACTTTTCGCGGGGAGCTGCACCCACCGCTGACCGCTTTCTTCCGCTCCAGACGCTCGTTTATGAAGGAGAAAATCAACACCACCGGAATGATGGAAAGGGTGCGAGTCAGCTTGACAATCATGGCGTAGGCCCCTGCCGCGTCAGAAAAGGCGTAGCCCGCCGCCACTACTGAGGAGGTGTCGTTGACGGCGGTGCCCGCCCACAGGCCAAAGCCCATGTCGCTCATGCCAAAATATCGCCCCGCAATGGGGAAGAGGATTACCATTAGTATGTCAAAGATAAATGTGGCGGAGATGGCATAGGCGATGTCCCGGTCCTCCGCGTCAATGACAGGGGCAATGGCGGCAAT